>NZ_JAESIF010000062.1:0-36839 GCF_016757295.1 Streptomyces sp. M2CJ-2
CCCGAAAAGGATCGCTGCGACCAGACCGAGCGCGGTGACCGCGAACGACCAGCCGAAGGTTTTCAGAACCACTGGCTACCCCATCATGTGTTGGGGGCTCCACCGGACGATCCCCGGAGGAGACTCTCCCCGCTGCCGAAGTCGGCTTTACGAAACGTTGACTCCGAAGTCTAGAGCGATGCCCCGCAGCCCGGACGCGTACCCCTGACCCACCGCCCTGAACTTCCACTCGCCCTGATAGCGGTAGAGCTCGCCGAAGATCATCGCGGTTTCGGTGGAGGCGTCCTCCGAGAGGTCGTACCGGGCGAGCTCCTGGCCGTCCGCCTGGTTGACGACCCGGATGAAGGCATTGCCGACCTGGCCGAAAGCCTGGCCGCGGTCATCGGCCAGATGGATGGAGACCGGAAAAACGATCTTGTCGCACCGGGCCGGCACCTTGGAGAGGTCGACCAGCAGGGACTCGTCGTCGCCGTCGCCCTCGCCGGTGAGGTTGTCACCGGTGTGCTGCACCGAGCCGTCCGGGCTCGTGAGCTGGTTGTAGAAGATGAACCACTCGTCCCCCATGACCCGGCCGTCGCTGCACACCAGTGCGCTGGCGTCGAGGTCGAAGGGGGCTCCGGTCGTGGAGCGTGCGTCCCAGCCGAGCCCGATCATCACCTGTGTGAGGTTCGGTGCGGCCTTGGACAGGGAGACGTTTCCCCCCTTGGCAAGCGTGACGCCCATGATGCTGATCCCTCCCCGGATGCTGTTTCTCAGGTGGTCCTGCGCGTCCGGCGCCACACGTAAACCGTGTGGCGCCGGACGGAACGGCCGTGCGAGGTGGCCGGGCCCGGGCGGCGCCCGGGACGTGACCGTCTCAGACGTTCACCCCGAAGTCCTGCGCGATGCCGCGCAGGCCGGAGGCGTAGCCCTGGCCGATGGCACGGAACTTCCACTCGGCACCGTGCCGGTACAGCTCGCCGAAGACCATGGCGGTCTCCGTGGAGGCGTCCTCCGACAGGTCGTAGCGGGCGATCTCGGCGCCGCCGGCCTGGTTGACGACGCGGATGAACGCGTTGCGCACCTGGCCGAAGGACTGCTGGCGGTTCTCGGCGTCGTAGATGGACACCGGGAAGACGATCTTCTCGATCTCCGCCGGGACACCGGCGAGGTTGACCTTGATCTGCTCGTCGTCGCCCTCGCCCTCACCGGTGAGGTTGTCGCCGGTGTGCTCGACCGAGCCGTCGGGGCTCTTGAGGTTGTTGAAGAAGACGAAGTTGGCGTCGTTGGTGACCTTGCCGGTGTTGTTCACCAGCAGCGCGCTGGCGTCCAGGTCGAAGTCGGTGCCGGTCGTGGTGCGGACGTCCCACCCCAGTCCGACGATGACCGCGGTCAGGCCCGGCGCCTCCTTGGTCAGCGATACGTTGCCGCCCTTGCTGAGGCTGACTCCCACGAGTCCTCCATTGATGTCCGGGGGCGGGAAGCCCCGTCGTGCGTTGGATGTCCGATCAACGTGTCGATCCTAGTGATGGGTTCCCGGCCGCCGCAGGCCCCCGGGCGGGGGATCACGGGGCGTCGGACGTGCTCACAGCGCGTCGAGCGCCTCGACGTACTCGTTCAGGTCACGTGCGTCGGGCAGCGCGTTGACGACCGTCCAGCGCACGATGCCCTCCCGGTCGATGACGAAGGTCCCCCGCACGGCGCAGCCCTTGCCCTCGTCGAAGACGCCGTACGCGCGGGAGACCTCGCCGTGCGGCCAGAAGTCCGACAACAGGGGGTACTCCAGATCCTCCTGCTCGGCGAAGACGCGCAGGGTGTGGATGGAGTCGTTGGAGACGGCGAGCAGCCGGGTGTCGCGGTCGGCGAGGAGCGGCAGGTTGTCGCGCAGTTCGCGCAGCTCCCCGGTGCACACGCCGGTGAAGGCGAAGGGGTAGAAGACGAGCACCACGTTCCACTGCCCGAGGTGGTCGGACAGTCGTACGGGCGCGCCGTGGTTGTCCTTGAGCTCGAAGTCGGGGGCCTTGTCGCCGACCTGGATCGCCATCGCCTCGTTCGTCCCTTCGGGGGTGCTGTTCCCGGTTCGTTCCCGGGGACCACCCTACGCACGGGGTGCGACAGTGGGCCGGACGGGCCGATCCGGTCGGCCCGTCCGGGTTCGAACGGGGTGCGGCCCCGGCGGCGGAAGTGCCGCCGGGGCCGCCTCCGCCGTGGCTACCTCCTGGACTTGGCGGCCTTCGGCGTGGCCAGCCGGCTGCCGCTCCAGTCCTTGCCCACGCTGACGCTCTTGGCCGCCGTCAGGCCCGCCGTGGTGGCGGCCTCCGAGATGTCACTCGGCTCGACGTAGCCCGAACGGCCTGTCTTCGGCGTGAGGAGCAGGATGGCACCGCCCTCTTCGATGTACGTGCCGGCGTCCACCAGCGCGTCCGTCAGGTCGCCGTCGTCGTCGCGGAACCACAGCACAACGGCGTCAGCCACGTCGTCGTAGTCCTCGTCGACCAGGTCGCTCTCGATGACGCCCTCGATGGCCTCGCGGAGCTCCTGGTCGACGTCGTCGTCGTAGCCGATCTCCTGGACCACCTGCCCGGGCTGGAACCCCAGCCTGGCGGCAGGGTTCGTCCGCTCCTCCGCGTGGTCCGCGGTCGCGCTCACGGTTTGCCTCCTGATCATGGTTTGGGAATTTCGCCAATTGTCACAGCCACGCGCGGGCGCGCGGCTGTGGCCGTAGTCCACACGGGCGGGGCGGTTCGCGCAAGTACCCGGCCGCAGGGACCGCCGAAACGGTGACGATCCTGGCCGGGTCACCGCAACTCCAGGCACATCATCCTGGCCCACAGTGATACACACCACACCCTTGTGCCCTCTATGGGCGTTTGGGAACCGTATACGGGTACGAGACTCGCACGAGCCCGTGGCCCGTTCCGTATGCCACCGTACCGGGGCCGCGGTCGGGTTACCTATCGGTAGAGATGACGTGCGCGGCCCCCGGGTGGACGATGGGGAGCGCGCAGACGGCTAGATCAGTGAAGCAGCGGCCCCCTCACGGCCCTCTGACAGGTAAGGAACAGCGTGGCTTCCGCATCCGATCGCAACCCGATCATCATTGGTGGCCTTCCGAGTCAGGTTCCTGACTTCGACCCCGAGGAAACACAGGAGTGGCTCGACTCCCTGGACGCCGCAGTCGACGAGCGCGGCCGGGAGCGGGCCCGCTATCTGATGCTGCGGCTGATCGAGCGTGCGCGCGAGCGGCGCGTGGCCGTGCCCGAGATGCGCAGCACTGACTACGTCAACACGATCCCCACCCGCGCGGAGCCGTTCTTCCCGGGCAACGAGGAGATCGAGCGCAAGATCCTCAACGCGACCCGGTGGAACGCCGCGGTGATGGTCTCGCGCGCGCAGCGGCCCGGGATCGGCGTCGGCGGCCACATCGCCACGTTCGCGTCCTCGGCGTCGCTGTACGACGTGGGCTTCAACCACTTCTTCCGCGGCAAGGACGCGGGCGACGGCGGCGACCAGGTCTTCTTCCAGGGCCACGCCTCGCCGGGCATCTACGCGCGCGCCTACCTGCTGGACCGGCTCACCGAGCGGCAGCTGGACGGCTTCCGGCAGGAGAAGTCGAAGGCGCCCGAGGCGCTGTCGTCGTATCCGCACCCGCGGTCGATGCCGGACTTCTGGGAGTTCCCGACGGTGTCGATGGGCCTCGGCCCGATCGGCGCGATCTACCAGGCCCGGATGAACCGCTACATGCAGGCGCGCGGCATCACCGACACCTCGAAGTCGCACGTGTGGGCGTTCCTCGGCGACGGCGAGATGGACGAGCCCGAGTCGCTGGGCCAGCTGTCCATCGCCGCCCGCGAGAACCTGGACAACCTGACCTTCGTCGTCAACTGCAACCTGCAGCGCCTCGACGGGCCGGTGCGCGGCAACGGCAAGATCATCCAGGAGCTGGAGTCCGTCTTCCGGGGCGCCGGCTGGAACGTGATCAAGCTCGTCTGGGACCGCACCTGGGACCCGCTGCTCGCCCAGGACCGGGACGGTGTGCTGGTCAACCGGATGAACACCACGCCGGACGGCCAGTACCAGACGTACGCCACCGAGTCCGGGGCGTACATCCGCGACCACTTCTTCGGCGACGACCACCGGCTGCGCGCCATGGTCGAGGGCATGACCGACGACCAGATCCTGCACCTGGGCCGCGGCGGTCACGACCACCGGAAGATCTACGCGGCCTACAAGGCGGCCCTGGAGCACAAGGGCCAGCCGACGGTGATCCTCGCCAAGACGGTCAAGGGCTGGACGCTGGGTCCGAACTTCGAGGGCCGCAACGCCACGCACCAGATGAAGAAGCTGACGGTCGACGACCTCAAGGGTTTCCGGGACCGCCTGCACCTCCCGATCGCCGACAGGGACCTGGAGTCCGGCCTGCCGCCGTACTACCACCCGGGCCGCGACTCGGAGGAGATCCAGTACATGCACGACCGCCGCAAGTCCTGCGGCGGATACGTGCCGACCCGCGTCGTGCGCTCCGAGCCGCTCGCGCTGCCCGGCGACCAGGCGTACGCGAGTGTGAAGAAGGGCTCGGGTCAGCAGTCCATCGCGACGACCATGGCCTTCGTCCGGCTCCTCAAGGAGCTCATTCGGGACAAGGAGATCGGCAAGCGGTTCGTGCTGATCGCGCCGGACGAGTACCGCACGTTCGGCATGGACTCGTTCTTCCCGAGCGCGAAGATCTACAATCCGCTGGGTCAGCAGTACGAGTCCGTGGACCGGGAGCTGCTGCTCGCGTACAAGGAGGCGCCGAACGGGCAGATGCTGCACGACGGCATCTCCGAGGCCGGCTGCACGGCCTCGCTGATCGCGGCCGGCTCGGCGTACGCCACGCACGGCGAGCCGCTCATCCCGGTGTACGTCTTCTACTCGATGTTCGGTTTCCAGCGCACCGGTGACCAGTTCTGGCAGATGGCCGACCAGCTGGCGCGCGGTTTCGTCCTGGGCGCGACCGCGGGGCGTACGACCCTGACCGGTGAGGGCCTTCAGCACGCGGACGGACACTCGCAGCTGCTGGCGTCCACGAACCCGGGCTGCGTCGCGTACGACCCGGCCTTCGGCTACGAGATCGCGCACATCGTGCAGGACGGTCTGCGCCGGATGTACGGCGGCGACGAGCAGCACCCGCACGGCGAGGACGTCTTCTACTACCTGACCGTCTACAACGAGCCCATCCAGCACCCGGCCGAGCCCGCGGACGTGGACGCGGAGGGCATCGTGAAGGGCCTGTACCGCTTCAGCGAGGGCACGGCGGGCAGCCTGCCCGCCCAGATCCTCGCCTCCGGTGTCGCGGTGCCCTGGGCGATCGAGGCACAGAAGATCCTCGCCGAGGAGTGGAACGTCAAGGCCGACGTCTGGTCGGCGACGTCCTGGAACGAGCTGCGGCGCGAGGCGGTGGACTGCGAGCGGCACAACCTGCTGCACCCGGAGGAGGAGCAGCGCGTCCCGTACGTGACGCGGAAGCTGGCCTCGGCGCAGGGGCCGGTCGTGGCGGTGTCGGACTGGATGCGGTCGGTGCCGGACCAGATCGCGCGCTGGGTGCCGGGGACGTACCAGTCGCTGGGCGCGGACGGCTTCGGCTTCGCGGACACGCGCGGGGCGGCCCGGCGGTTCTTCCACATCGACGCGCAGTCGATCGTGGTGGCGGTGCTGACGGAGCTGGTCCGTGAGGGCCACCTCGACCGGTCGGTGCTGAAGCAGGCCATCGACCGCTACCAGCTGCTCGACGTCACCGCGGCCGACCCGGGCCCGGCGGGCGGCGACGCGTGACGTCCCGGCGGGCGGCGTGACGGAGCCGTCGAGGAGGCGAGGGGGTCTCCGGCGAGACGCCGGAGACCCCCCTCCCGTTCGGTCCCGGGGCTGCGGGTCCGTCAGAGCATTCCGTGACCCGGGGCGGTCGCCCCGGCCAGGGGTGCTGCCTGCGCGCCGCTCCCCTCCAGCAGCGCGCCGCAGCCACTTCCTCTCCATGCCCTACGGAGGACTTGACCCACTGTGACCTGCGGTGCCCGCCGGCGGGGAGGGTTCACCTCGTTTGTTCACCCGGATGAGCGAACCCGCTCCGATGCTCCGTCAGATGTGGCCGACTCCGGTTGCGTCCAGCGACGCCATGCTCATGTCGGAGAGGAAGGTGTCGTGCGCCACGTCGGCGCTCTTCACGGCGAACGCCTCGGGACCGCCCGAGGCCACCGGCGCCGCACCGGCCCCCGGCCGCGCATCCCGGTGGCCGCCTTCAGCGGGGTCGTCCGGGTCGCGGAGCCCTCCTGGTCCACCGGGGACGACGTCGGCCCCGCCGCCGCGCGCGGGCCGGCCGGCGGTCGCTTCCGCTCCGGCCGTCGAACCGCCGCCGACACCCTGGTCGGTTGACCACTGCTCACGACCCGGCGCGCTGAAACGTGATACCCGTCACTCGATTGACGCGAGACCCTCTCGTTCTCCTAGTGTGTCCTGTCAGTGACTTCCTTCGACTCCTCTCCGCAACTGAACGCGTGGCGCGCGCTCCTCGCACTCGCCGTCGTCTTCGTGATGCTGGCGACCACCGGCTGGACGGCCCTGCGCCAGCAGCGGGACATGGCACCTCTGTCCGCCTCGCTCGCCGCCTGGGAGCACGGCCGCATAGCGGGCCGCGAACTGCCGGACCCGCAGTCCGCGCCCGGCAGGCTGGCCCGGTTCTTCGCCTCGCTCACCGAGGCGCAGCGGATGAGCCTCGCCCACCGCTTCCCCCTCGCGGTCGGCAACATGAACGGCGCCCCGGCCGGTCTGCGGTACCGCGCCAACCGCATCGCGATGGAGCAGGCCCGCGAGGTCGAACGGGAACGGATGCGCGACACACGGCTCACGCCCGCGGGACAGCATCAGGCGGGCCGCCGGATGAACCGCCTCGGGGCACTGCTGAAACCAGGACGCCAGGTCCTCGCCTTCAACCCGTCGGGGCCGGGCCGCGTGGCCGAGGTCTTCGGCGACCTGGACGAGGCCGAACGCATCTCGGTCGTCGTCCCCGGCGTCGACACGGATCTGCTCACCTTCCAGCGCACCCACCGCCGCTACTCGGCCCCCGTGGGCATGGCCGAGGCGCTGCGCGCGGCCGAGCACGAGGCGGCCCCCTCGACCCGTACCGCCGTCATCGCCTGGGCCGACTACACCGCGCCCGGCGGACTCGGCATGGAGGCGGCCATGGCCCAGCGCGCCGAGGACGGCGCGGTACGGCTCGACGCGCTGCTGCGCGCGCTGCCCGGCACGGCCCCGGTCGCACTGTTCTGCCACAGCTACGGCTCCGTGGTGTGCGGGCTCGCCGCGAGCACGCTGCCCCGCCGGGTGACCGACATCGCGGTGGCCGGCAGTCCCGGCATGCGGGCCGAGACGGCCTCCGCACTGCGCACCCACGCGCGCGTGTGGGCCATGCGGGACGCCGACGACTGGATCCAGGACGTGCCCTATCTGGAGGTCGGTGGACTGGGCCACGGCGCCGACCCGGTCTCCCCCGCTTTCGGGGCACGGGTCCTGTCGGCCCATCAGGCCCAGGGGCACGGCGGGTATTTCGAGCCGGGCACGGACAGTCTGCGCAACTTCGCCGAGATCGGCGTTGGCGCATACCGAGCGGTGGCCTGCGCACACGATGACGGCGTATGCCAGGCGGGTTTGTCCCACGCCCGGTCGTCCGGACGCGCGTAGAGGACGGAGGAACTGCGGTATGCACGGGGAGGGGACGAAAAAGCTCGTGCCGCATACGATGAGCCGCATGGGTGACGTACTGGCCGGATTTCACGCTGCCTGGGAGTTCGAGTCCGACTCCGTGCTCATCCGTTATGAAAGGGGGATTCGAACGCCCAAGTTGTTTCAGGCACTCGGGGAACGACGCATCCCCCTGGAGGCCATGGCAGGGGTGACGCTGACCCCCGGCAGGCGCGGCAGCGTCGTGCTGCGCGTCGAGCCCCGGCCCGGGGCCGACCCGCTGATGGAGGCGGCGGCCGGGCAGTTGAAGGAGAGCTCCGACCCCTACCGGCTGGTGCTGCCCGCCGAGCGCGAGACGCTCGCCGAGTACTACGCCGACGAACTCCTCGCCCGCCTCACCGAGTCCGGTCCCGCCGAACGCCACCTGATACCGGCCCCCGAGGTGCCGCTGCGGTTCAAGGCGTACGACGGCAAGGCCGCCTTCGACGGGACGACGGTCTCCTTCCACTGGTTCTGGACGGGCGCCTCGTCGGCGAAGTGGAAAGCCGGCGACCAGCGCTTCCCGGTGGGTGAGTTGAGCGGCGTGGAGTGGCGGTCGCCCGAGGTGTTCGAAGGGCATCTGCGGCTGCTGCGCCGGGACGAGTCCGCGTCGCCGCCCCAGGCCGACCAGGACCCGGCGGCCGTGGTGTTCGGGCTGGGTTACGGGCCGGTGCACGAGTCACTGCCGTTCGCGGCGGCGGTGCTGGCGGCGGTACGCACTTCCGAGCCGGTGCCCGCGGTGGTCGCGGCGGCCGTCCGCCGCGACCCCGCCGACATCGCCGACCGCATCCGCCACCTCGGCGAACTGCACCAGGCGGGCCTGGTGACGGACGAGGAGTTCTCCTCCAAGAAAGCGGAGTTGCTGGCAGAGCTTTAGCCTGCTCGCCCCTCCCGCTACGGTGGGCCGATGGCATCGGTCAAGCAGTTCCAGGTCACCTTCGACTGCGCGGAACCTGAGCGCGTCGCTCGTTTCTGGTGCGAGGTGTTGGGGTATGTCGTACCACCGCCGCCGGAGGGGTTCGCCACGTGGGGCGATTTCGACCGCGCGCTGCCGCCTGAGCGTCAGGGCTCGGCGTTCGCGTGCGTCGACCCCTCGGGTGTGGGCCCGCGGCTGTTCTTCCAGCGCGTTCCCGAAGGCAAGGTCGTCAAGAACAGGGTGCATCTTTGCGTGCGGGCCGGCACCGGACTCGTGGGTGAGGAGCGCCTGGCCGCTCTGGAGGCCGAATGCGCACGACTGATCGCGCTCGGCGCGGTACGGGTGCGACTGCTGCGCGCCGACGGCTTCAACGAGTCGTGCCTCGTGATGCAGGACGTCGAGGGCAACGAGTTCTGTCTCGACTGAGCACCCTCCGGGACGACGATGCGGTGCTGTCGGAAATGCGGTGCTCCCGGGCGCCGGGAGCACCGTGTCACTCCTCGTCGCGCAGTCGGGCCGCCAGGGCCGTCAGGGCCGTCAGCGGCTCGGTCTCCTCGGTGTGGCCCGCCGCGGTCAGGCGGGAGACCGCCTCGTCGAGGCGGGTGAGGGCGGGGGCGGGGCGTTCCAGGTAGATGCCCTCCACGGCGGCGGCGAGGCGGACGCACTCGGCCCACTCGCCGGCGTGGTGCTGCTCCGGTCCCGGCTCGCCGAGCAGGGTGAGGGCCTGCTCCAGGGCGGTCAGTGCCTCCTCATAGGCGCCGGCGTAGGCGTTGACCCTCCCGTGCTCGTAGGCCAGGGCGGTGTCCAGGGAGCGGCCGTGTGCCTCGTACCCGACGGCGCGGGCCTCGTCGGCGACCCGGCCGGCGTCGGTGAGGAAGGCGCGGGCGTCGGCCAGGCCGTCGGGGCCCTGCTGCTGGGCCTGGAGGCGGGCGAGTTCGCGCAGGGTGTTGCTGAGGTGCTCGTGGCGCGGGGCCCGGGCGTGGGCGGCGAGTGCCTGGTCGGCGGCCTTGCGGGCCTGGCCGAACTCGCCGGACTCGCCGAGGAGTACGGCCGTCTCCGCGGCGATCATGGCGTGGCTTCCCGGGTCGTCGTCCCAGCCGGCCGACTCGGCCGCGAGGGCGGCGAACTCCGCCGTGGCGGCCTTGAGGTCGTCTCCCGCGCGCAGCGCGCGGGCGCGGGTCAGGCGCAGCTGGGCGGCGAGCCGGTCGTCCAGCTCCCCGGCGGCGACGTCCGGTTCGGCCAGCAGGGAGTCGAGCAGCGCGATGGCGTCCTCGACGCGGCCCAGGTCGAGGCTGAGCTGGGCGGCGTTGCTGTAGGTGCAGAACGCGTCGATCCGTTTGCCGCGGCGCAGGTCCAGCTCCGCCGAACGCGTCAGGTGCCGCAGCGCCTCGTCGGGGCGGCCCAGGTGCATGCAGACCTCGGCCGACTCGACGTGGAGCCGGGAGGTGTCCATCGCGTCGGCCGGCCACTCGGCGGCCAGCCGCAGGGCCTCGGACAGGTCCGCGTGCGCGGCCTGCGCGTCCTGGAGGCTGAGGTGGAGCCTGCCCCGCAGGGCGAGCACGCGGGGCAGGTGCCAGGCCGGGCCGTGCGCCTTCAGCCGGTCGAGGAGGCCGTCGGTCTCGGCGAGCGCGGCGGGCAGGTCGCCGGACAGGGCATGGGTGGTGGCCCGCAGCAGCAGGGCCCTGGCGACCTGCCCGACGATGTCGTGCCGGGTGGCGAAGGTGTGCAGCAGGTCCACCTCGGCGAGGAGCGGTGCGACGTGCTCCTCGCTCCCCGACGTCTGCAGGCGCAGGCCGAGCGCGGTCGCCCGCAGCCGCAGCAGGCGGGCCTCCTGGTGCGGCGCGAGACCGGACGTCTCCTCGTGCAGGCGGACCAGGGAGGTGTGGGCGGTGGTCAGCGCCTCGGTCTTCGCCTGGGCCTTCGCCTCGGGTCCGTCGGCGTCCTCCGTGGGGATCTCGGCGGCGGCGAGCAGGGCGCAGGCGCGGGAGAGTGCCGCGTGACCCGGCAGTCCGGCGTCGTCGTACAGACCCGCGGCCTCCTCGTGGAGGGCGGCGGCGTCGGCGAACTCGTCCCTGTCGCCGGCCCAGTTCGCCTCGTCGGCCAGCAGGTCCGCGCGCAGCCGCAGCAGCGGACCCACGGCCGGGTCGTCGGGGTGGGTGTAGTCGCGGGAGGCGACGAGCGTGCGCAGCCGCACCCAGCAGGCCTGTGCGTCCGGATGCGCCTCCTCCTCCAACGACCTTGCCTGGAGGATGAGTTCGGTCAGCGACTCGGGCACGGCGACGGTCGTACGGGCGGTGGACGCCGACGCGGCGGCCGGGGTCACGTCGTCGAGGCTGCGGGTGCGCAGGGTCAGTTCCAGCGCGTCGAGGAGCGGGGCCCGGTCGAGGCGGGCGCTCCGGCGGTCGGTGTGGGCGGTGGTTCCGTTGCGGTCGTCGAAGCGGGCGGCGAGGTCGGCGGCGCGGCCGCGCACCTCGGCGCGCAGGCCGGTCACGGTCCAGGTGCGGCCCGGGAACCCGGCGGCGGGCAGCTCGCCGCGGCCGAGGGTCTCGACGCGCTGGAGGAGGACCTCCACGCCGGTGAGGAAGTCGAGCTGTTCCTGCGGCGAGTCCACCTCGTCGAACAGGTTCCGGTTCTCGGCGAGCAGTTCCAGGCCGCGCGCCTCGTTGCCGGTCAGCGCGCAGAACTCCAGGTGCCGGCCGACCTCCGAGGACATCGAGGGGTTGCGGCGGCAGCCGCGGTAGCCGGCGAGGTGCAGTTCGCGTGCCTGGTCGGTGCGGCCGGTGCGCAGCAGGGGCAGCAGTGCGTAGGAGGCGGAGCGGGCCGGCTCCTCCTGGCAGGACTCCTTGCCGGCCAGCACGGGCTCCCAGGTGCTCAGCGCCCGCTCGTCGTCGCCCGCCGCCAGGTGGTACAGGGCGCGGTCGCAGATCTCGCAGGCCTCGCAGTCGCTGAGCCGGGAGCGGGAGCGGCCCGCCCACAACTCGTAGGCGAGGGCGGTGTCCTCACCGAGGTGGGCGGCCAGCCGGTAGGCCTGCCCGTAGTAGGGCTGGAGGTCCAGGCCGGCCTTCTCGTACCGGTCGCGCATCTCCGTCAGCCACTGGCGCAGGCTGGCCAGCGGTATCTCGGGCAGCGCGCGCAGGGCACCCGCGACCCACTTGAACCGCCAGAACAGCTGGTGGCGCAGGCGTGCGTCGAAGACGTCCGGCTGCTCGTCGAAGAGGGTGAGCAGACGGGCGAAGACGACGGGCGACTTGCGGGGTTCGGAGCCGTAGGTGTAGGCCTCCTGGAGTTCGAGCAGCGCGTCGATCAGCGGGACGGGCTCCGCGAACTGCTCGGCGGCGTCGACGAGTTCCTCGGCGGTGACGGTGCGGGTGCGGCCGTAGGGGCGCCGGTCGTTCTCCCGGAGCGCCTGGTACAGCTCGTCTGTGTTCTGGGGAGGGGGTGCGGTCGGCATCGTCAGCTGTCCTTGCGGAGGGCGTGGGCGAGAAGGTCGAGGAAGGAGCGGTTGATGAGGCTCGATTCGGCGGGCCTGAGCGGACGCCGGGACAGCAGCGCGGCCTGCCCGTAGAGGGCTTCGGCACTGGTGCGGGCCAGCTCGGGCTCGTCGATGGCGACGGCGGTGCGCACCAGCGGGTTGAGCTGGTTGAGGATCAGCTGGGCCCGCGGTGCCTCCTGGCGCAGGGCGCCGAGGATGTCGCCCCACAGGCCGCCCTCCTGCTCACGGGCGAGCTGGGAGCGGGTGCGCTCGTGCCGGGCCTCGCGGCTGTCGACGAGGAGGGCGGGGGCGGAGGCGGGCTGGAAGGTGCGCAGCGCGACGTCGCAGTCGAAGACGGCGAGGGCGTCGCGGGCCAGGGCGAGGTAGGCCGCGGCAGCCAGTTCCGTCTCCCGGTCGACGGGGTCGAGGTGCGCGGTGAGGGTCGCCGGGTCGAGGTCGGCGACGGTGACCTCGGGCCTGATCTCGGGCAGCCGGTGGACCAGTTCACGGTCGTAGGTGTAGCCGCCGTTGACGACGCCGAGCCCGGCCGCCGAGGCGATCGCCGCGACCTGCCGGAACTCCTCCACGCTCGACGTCACCAGCACGGTGCGGTGGGTGCGCGCGAACTCGTCGAGGGTGGTGTGTCCGTCGGTGGTCTCGAACGGCAGCCAGGGCAGCAGCATCCGCAGGATCTCGTCGTCGTGCACCGCGAGCGACTTCACGGCCAGGTGATGGGCCTGGAGGAACCGGCCGAGCAGGTCCGGGTCGCTGGCCGCGGCCCGGGCGATCCACGCGCGCAGCCGTTCGGCGAGGGCGTCGCGGACCGCGGTGAGGGTGTCGTCCTCGTACAGGGACTCGCGGGACGCGGTCGGGCGCAGGCTCTCGGCGTCGACGACGCAGCGGACGAAGAACGCCCACTCGGGCAGGATCTCCTCGGCCTGCTCGGACAGCAGCATGCCCTTGACGTGCACGCGGTGGCCGTGCCGGCGCCCGGCCGGCACCGCCTCGGGCAGCACGCACGCGATGCCCTTCAGGCCCACGGCCGGCAGGTCCAGCTCGATGGTGTCCAGCGGGGTGAACCCGAGGACCTCCTCGCCGTACGCGGCCAGCGCACGGGAGCGGGCGCCCGGCGTCGGGTACGTACGCGCCCAGGGCGCCACCTCCGGGTTGACCGGCGCGCCCGGACCGCCCGTGCCGCCCGTACCGTCGTCGAAGGTCACCGGGTGGCGCAGCAGCGAGCCGAAGTGCCGTGCGAGGGAGTGCACTTGGGTCGGGCGGGTCCACTCGCCCGCGTCGGCGCGCGGAGTGAGGGTGACGGTGGTGCCGGGCCGGGGCCGGGCGGAGGCGGGCAGGGTACGGACGGTGTAGCTGCCGTCGCCGCGCCCCCGCCACTCCACGGCGGGCGCGTCGGGGATGCGGGCGGACCGGCTCAGCACATGGATCTCGTCCGCGACCAGGAAACAGGAGAGCAGGCCGATGCCGAACTGGCCTATGAAGTCGCCGCGTTGCTCGACGAGCTGCTCGGCGCGCTTGCTGCTGCGGCCGATCGTGGCGAGGAAGGTGTGCACGTCGGCCTCGGTGAGGCCGACGCCGTCGTCCTCGACGCGTACCACCGAACCGTCGGCGTACAGGCGGATGCCGAAGGCGTCGGCGGGGGCGGCCGGTTCGAGGCCGTGCCGGGCGGTCAGCGCGTCCACCGCGTTCTGCATCAGTTCGCGCAGGTAGACGCGGGGGCTGGAGTAGAGGTGGTGGGAGAGGAGGTCGACGAGGCCGCGCAGATCCACCTGGAAGGTGCGGTCGGCGCCGGCCGGGCCGGTGGCGGTGTCGTGCAGAGTCATCGGGCAGTCCGGGGTGAGGAGTTCGAGAGGGGCGGGTGCGGGCTCAGGCGCGGCGCTGACGGCGGGCGAACTGCTTCTCGGGCTCCGCGAAGTAGGTCCAGGGCCAGGTGGTGTAGGCGCCGTCCAGCGTCAGGAAGACGCGCCGGACCGTGTGGCGTTCACCGGCCAGCGACAGGGCCATGGCGAACATGTTGAAGTCGTGCTGCCAGCCCGGACGCCAGGTGTAGGCGGGGTGCAGGATGCTGCGGTCGGCCGCCTCCCGCAACTCCGCCTGGATCTCCGGGGTCTCGAGGCAGTCCCCGTCGTCCGACTCGACCCAGTCCTCGATGTGCGCCATGGCGATCACACAGCCGAGGCGATGACCCTCGGGCGCGCCGGCGAACGCCTCACGGGCGAACGCCAGGGCCTGCCCCTGCTCGCCGCCCCAGCGCGGCTGCAGCTGCGACACCCACTCGAGGTGGCTCGACAGGTCCAGCGGGTCGCGGCGCAGGGCGGCGTCCAGCCGGGTCTCGTTGACGGCGCGGCCCAGAGACATGCCGCGCCCGGAGGTGAGGAGCTGACGCCACGGCGTGACCCACTCCGGCCGCAGCTCGGCGGCCTCGAGCAGGTGCTCCTCGGCGGTGCGCAGCCGCTCGCCGAAGATCCGCCACTGCTCCTGCGTGACGTCCACGGCCCGCGCGCTGGTGCGTGCGTCCCAGCCCCATCTGATGTGGCGCGCCCCGGATATCAGCAGCGCCTCCGCCCGGTGCTCCTTGTCCTCCTCGACGGCGCGACCGATCCACTCCTCCACACCGTCCAGCTCGGCCAGTTCACCGAGGACGCGGTGGTCGCGGCCGATGTCGAAGGGGGCCAACGCCGCCTTGACCGCCTCCCACTCACCCGCGTCGGCCGCCTCCACCAGCGCGAGCACGCGGGTGTCCCCGAGCGCGCGCAGCGTGTACATCCCGTTCTTCTTGCGCGGGACGGGAAGGGCGTACGGATCCGCCCCCGCCGGACTCTCCCCGCCCCTGCCGAACAGCTTGCCGAACATGCCGCGCCCTCCCAGGTCCCGCGTGATCGATCGGTGCAGCATAAGCGGCCCCACCGACATCACTTCCACAGGGTTTTCACACCGGCGCTTCACGGGGCCGGCGGGGCGACGTGATGCAACAGGCGTTTCCCTTGAGCCGGTTCAGCTGCGGACCGGACTGCCGGACCCGCGGAAGACGGACCGGGGGCCGCCGTCCGGAGAGCTGCTCCCGTCCGGCGGACGTCTGCGCCCTGCGCGCGGCGGGTGCCCGCCACCTTGGTCGCGATCGGGTCCGGTCAGGCCGGTTCCGCGTCCACAGGGCCGTCGGCGAAGCTCAGGCCCGTGCAGCCCGGTCCCTGTACGCCCGCCTCGGGGCCGTCGGCGCCCCGTGCCGCCGTCATGATCCTGCTGTCGCTCCTCATGGCCCGGACCTCTCGGCCGCCGGGACGCCCCCGGCGTCCGCGTAGAAACTGATCTTCCGGTCGAGTACGGCGAGGGTGCCCTGGAGCTCCGCGATCCGGGCGAGCACGTCCTCGCGGGTCGCCGTCAGCAGTTCGAGGCGGTCGCCGTAGGTGTGGTCGCCCTCCCGCACCATCTCCGCGTACCGCACCATGTCCGCGACCGGCATACCGGTCAGGCGGAGCTTGCCGACGAGGGCCAGCCAGTCGAGGTCGCGGTTGCTGTAGCGGCGCTGACCGGTGTGCGACCGGTCGACGTGCGGCATCAGGCCGATGCGCTCGTACCAGCGCAGGGTGTGGGCCGACAGCCCGGTCAGGGCGACGACCTCGCTGATCGTGTACGTGTCCCGGCCGTCCGCCCGCCGCTCGCCCTGCGCCGGACCGGCGCAGATGTCGGCCCTGGTCCCCGTACCCTCACCCATGGTCTCCGTCACCGTCATGCACTCCACGCTAGATCCCTGGAGTGCGCTCCAGGCAACCGCGGCCGGTGAGAAACGGCGGGACGGCGGCCGCACCGGCTGAATAGCATGGCGGGCATGACTCTCGTACGCCGCGCGGCGCCCGGGGACGCGGAGGAAGTACTGCGGCTGCGCCAGGTGATGATCGACTCGATGCCCCACGCCTCTCCCTCCACGGACTGGCACGCCGACTCCCTGCCCGTGCTGCGCGCCAGGCTGGCCGAGGCGGACGGCACCTTCGCGGCCTTCGTGGTGGACCACCCGGACCGGCGCGGGCTGGCGACGCTGGCGGCCGGCACGATCGACTACCGCATCGGCGGCGCGCACAACCCGCACGGCATCGACGGCTACGTGTTCAGCGTCGCCACCGACCCGGACGCCCGCCGCCAGGGGCACGCGCGCGCCTGCGTGGAGGCGCTGCTGGAGTGGTTCCGCGAGCGGGGCGCCCGCCGCGTCCGCCTCACCGCGTCCGCGCAGGCCGAGCCGCTGTACGCCTCCCTGGGCTTCACTCGGAGGCCGGACCCGTTGCTGGAGCTGCGGCTCTGAACGCTTAGGCTCGACGGCATGTCGTTGAAGAGCCTCGCGTTGATCGAGAACTGGCCGGTTCCCACCGCCGCGGCGGGTGTCGTCCGGGCGGACGGCACCGTCCCGGGCACCCACGGACCAGCCGGACACCGCTTCCCGCTCGCCTCGGTCACCAAGCCGCTCGCCGCCTACGCGGTGCTCGTGGCGTACGAGGAGGGCGCGATCGAGCTGGACGAGCCGGCCGGCCCCTCCGGCGCCACGGTCCGCCACCTCCTCGCCCACACCTCGGGCCTCGCCTTCGACGAGCACCGGGTGACCTCCGCGCCCGGGGAGCGCCGCCTGTACTCGAACGCCGGGTTCGAGCAGCTGGGCGACCACATCACGAAGGCGACGGAGATCCCGTTCGCCGAGTACCTGCGGCAGGCGGTGCTGGAGCCGCTGGGGATGACGTCGACGTCGCTGGAGGGCTCCCCGGCGAAGGACGGCGTCTCCACGGTGGACGACCTCCTGCGCTTCGCCGCCGAGATCCAGGCCCCGCGCCTCCTCGACCCACGCACCGTCGCCGAGGCGATGACGGTCCAGTACCCGGGCACCAAGGGCGTCCTGCCGGGCTACGGCCACCAGAACCCCAACGACTGGGGCCTCGGCTTCGAGATCCGCGACTCCAAGTCCCCCCACTGGACGGGCGCTTCGTCCTCGCCGGGCACCTTCGGCCACTTCGGCCAGTCGGGCACGTTCCTGTGGATCGACCCGACCGCGGGGGTGGCCTGCGCCGCCCTCACCGACCGCGCCTTCGGCCCCTGGGCGGTGGAGGCCTGGCCGCCGTTCACGGACGCGGTGCTGGCGGAACTGCGCGGCTGAGGACCCCGCACCGACCGCCGCGACACGAGAGCGTGGTCCCGCCGCCCCCGTACGACGGGACCCGCCACCGCCTACCTCGGCGACGCAGCGCCACGATCCGCCCGGCGCAGCTCGCCGGCCACCAGGACGGCGTACGCGGCGCCGACGAAGAGCGCGCCTGAGGTCGTGAGCTTGAAGCGCTGATCGGCCTCCAGGACGACCTGGTACTGCTCGTGGGAGAGTTCGACCGTGCCGCGTGCGTGCGGCGTGGTGTCGAAGGCGAAGTACCGCCCGTCCTTCACCTCGGCGGCCTGCAGGTTCCCTTCCTGCCCCTTGCCGAAGAACGTCATCACCACCCCCGACAGGATCAGTACCGCGAGCCCCATCCGCACCCAGCCGGGAAGACACCGGAAGGCCTGCCAGGCCAAGGACTTGTCCACGCGTGCCAGGAAGAGGCGCGCCACAGCAGATATGACGATCGGCAAGAACAGTACGGCGATCAGTGCCAGCAGCCATCCCGCCTTGGCCAGCGGCAGGACTCCCGGCAGCCAGGTGAGCCCGGCCAGCACCAGCAGAACGGCACCCAGCCCGGCCGCGACACCGCCGTGCACCTTGAACGACCACCCCATGATCCGCACCCTGCCACAGCCACCGCTCCAGGCCGCCACCGGGTTCCGGCCGCGACCGCCACAGCACTGATCGCAGCAGGTGCGCAAACTCCTTTTCTGCTAAGGAAATCCCTCGAATTCCCAACCCAGCACAAGGGGGAACAGCGGGCGCTCTCAGAGAGGCCCGCTGTGACAGTGATCTCGTTTACCCAGCAAATCTGGGATGTTTGATGACCTTGTGTCACCTCTCGTTTATGGCACGGAGGTTAAGGCGCGACGGAACCTCTTGTGCAATCCGCGTAGACCATTCAATCTTTCGGCTGGCGACAGGGAAAAGCAGACACGGCCACAGCGTCCGCGTTTGGCATGCACCTGACTCACTCCTGTCCGGAGGAAGAACCGGTACAGGTGTTCGCTTCGTGCGCCCCCCACGGACGCACCTCCCCCACCCCACTCCCCACCTGTCGAGAAGGAACCCCCAGATGGCAGTGATGCGAAACACCAAGCGGAGAACGCTCGTCGGAATCTGCTCCGTCGCCGCGGCCGCTCTCACCGGCGGACTCTTCACCGCTCTCCCCGCGAGCGCCGCCGAGCCCGTCGGGACGATCGCCTACGCGGACGCGCCGAACGCGGTCGAGGACAGCTACATCGTCACCCTCAAGTCGACCACCGATGCCGGTTCCGCCAAGGGCAAGGGCGTCGCGAAGAAGTACGGCGCCGAGGTCGAGCACACCTTCCGCGAGGCCGTCAACGGCTACACCGTCGAGGCCACCGAGGCCGAGGCCGCCAAGCTGGCCGCCGACCCGTCGGTCGCACTGGTCGAGCAGAACCGCACCGTCACCACCCAGGCGACGCAGACCAACCCGCCGTCCTGGGGCCTGGACCGCATCGACCAGACCGCGCTGCCGCTGAACAGCTCGTACACGTACGACGACACGGCCGGCCAGGGCGTCACCGCGTACATCATCGACACCGGTGTGCGCATCTCCCACAGCGACTTCGGCGGCCGCGCCCGCAACGGCTACGACGCCGTCGACAACGACAACGTCGCCCAGGACGGCAACGGTCACGGCACCCACGTCGCCGGCACCGTCGCGGGCAGCGCCCACGGCGTCGCCAAGAAGGCCTCCATCGTCGGCGTCCGGGTCCTCGACAACAACGGCTCCGGCACCACCGCCGGTGTGATCAAGGGCGTCGACTGGGTCGCCGCCAACGCGGTCCTCCCGGCCGTCGCCAACATGTCGCTCGGCGGCGGCGCCAGCACCACGCTGGACAACGCGGTGCGCAACGCCATCTCCGCCGGCGTCACCTTCGCCGTCGCCGCGGGCAACGAGTCCACCACCGCGACCGGCTCACCGGCCCGGGTGACCGAGGCGATCACCGTCGGCGCCACCACCAGCACGGACGCTCGCGCCAGCTACTCGAACTACGGATCGAACCTGGACATCTTCGCCCCGGGCTCGTCCATCACCTCCGCCTGGCACACCGGCGACAGCGCCACCAACTCCATCTCCGGCACCTCGATGGCCACTCCCCACGTCGCGGGCGCCGCGGCGCTGTACCTCGCGGACAACCGGTCCGCCACCCCCGCGCAGGTCGCCTCCGCGCTGATCACCAACTCCGTCTCCGGTGCCGTCGGCAACCCGGGCACCGGTTCCCCGAACCGCCTGCTGTACGTCGGCAGCGGCGGCACCACCCCTCCGCCGTCGGGCACGACCTTCACCAACTCCTCGAACTACACGATCAACAACAGGGCGACCGTCGAGTCCCCGATCACCGTCTCCGGTGTCTCCGGCAACGCCCCGTCGGCCCTGCAGGTGCCGGTGAACATCGTCCACACCTACATAGGTGACCTGACGGTCCAGCTGGTCGCGCCCGACGGCTCGGTCTACACCCTCAAGTCGTTGGGCACCGGCGGCTCCGCGGACAACATCAACACCACCTACACCGTGAACGCCTCCTCGGAGACGGCCAACGGCACGTGGAAGCTCCGGGTCACGGACAGCTACTACGGCGACACCGGCTACATCGACAGTTGGGGCCTGACGTTCTGACGTTCTGACCTCCCAGCCCTCCCGCCCCGCCCCGGCACGGTCCACCGCGCCGGGGCGGGGCCTCTGTCCGCCCGGAACGACGCTGTACGCCTCAGCCACCGCCCAGGCTGTCCTTTGACAGCGAAGATAGTCGGTCAGGGGTGACCTGACCTGGGCGGACTGACTTGCGTGTCAACGAGGCGGACGTCGAGGCCCGGACAACTGCCCGGTCCCCGCTCAGCTCTTGCGCTCACTCAGGACGCAGAACTCGTTGCCCTCCGGGTCGAGGAGGGTCACCCAGTGCTGCCCGTCCTGCACGGTGTCGACGCGCCGGGCGCCGAGGGAGAGCAGCCGGGCGACCTCGGTCTCCTGGTCGTCGGGGCGGAAGTCGGGGTGGAGCCTGTTCTTCGACGTCTTGCCCTCGGGGACAGGCACGAAGAGCAGGCCCGGCATCCGGTCCGGCTCAGGCCGGATCTCGATGATCTCCTCGGATTCGTCGACCACAACCCAGCCGAGAGCCTCGGCCCACCAGCGCCCGAGAGCGACGGGGTCGGCGGAGTCGACGATGATCTGTTCCCATTCCAGTGCCATGGGCCTGAGCATAGGCAGACCGGCGACCCACCCCGCAAAGCCGCCAATCTTTTCCCCCCAGCACCCCCAGCGCGTTTGCCTCGTATGGCTAGGTTCACTGGCAAAGAGGGCGCTGACGACTGGCTTCGCTGTCAAACGCCTCGATTGGACGGCAGTGCGACTGACTTCACTGTCAAAGGACACAGGCACTCGAACCACACGGTCTTGCCGCCGCCGGCGGGATGCGGCGTCACACCCCACCGGTCGGTCACCGCCTCGACGAGCAGCAGTCCGCGCCCGCCCTCGGCAAGTGTGTCCCCCGCTCCCGGAACGGGCAGTCGCGGACACCTGTCGGAGACCTCCACCCGCACGCCGCCGGGCTGCAGAAGGAAGCAGATGCCGCAACGGCGGCCGGGTACGTGCCGGATGACGTTGGCGAGGAGCTCCGACACCGCGAGTTCGGCCGCGTCGGCCACCTCCAGCAGGCCCGAACCCTTGAGATGGAGGCGAGGGCCGCATACCTCTCCACGTACCAAGCGCAGTTGGTGTACGGGCTACTGCAGACGAAGGAGTACGCACGGGCTGTACTGGCCACCGGAATACCGGACGACCTGGATGGCCTGGTAGCGGCTCGCATGGAGCGCCAGCGCATTCTGAACCGGGAGCAGCCACCTGTCACCTGGGTGGTTCTGGACGAGGCGGTACTGCTCCGGCCGGTCGGTGGCCACGAGGTCATGCGGCGCCAACTCGCCCACCTGTTGGAGTTCACGCGTCACCGCTGGGTGCACGTACAGGTGCTCCCGAGCGCTACGGGTGAACACGCCAGCCTTGACGGGGCGTTCACCACCATGCGCTTCAACGACGACCCGGACATCATCTACACGGAGGACCTCATATCCGGTCATATGACCGCCAACCCGGAGACCATCAGGGAAGCCTCCCTCCGTTACGCTCGCCTGCAGGCTGCGGCCCTCTCCGTAGAGGACTCAGCGGCACTGATCGCGCGAGTGATGGAGGAACGCTATGAAGATCGCTCCCAGTCCGAGGAACGTGCAGTGGCGTAAGTCCAGTTACAGCGGAAGCACTGGCGGCGAATGCGTCGAGGTGGCCGACGGCTGCCTCGCCGGTACCGTCCCGGTGCGCGACAGCAAGAACCCGTCCGGCCCGGTCATCACCGTGGACGCCGGTGCCTGGCAGGCGTTCGTCGACGGCCTGCGCCGGCCGACACGGTGCGCCTGAACATCCCTTCTGAAGCGTGGCCGGACAGCGCCACGCTGTGCGGTCGCTTCTCCAGGGAGTGGTTGTGACGTCCGAGGTACGGGTCCCGGAGGTCCCGGCGGTGGCGGTGGACTTCGGGACCACTCGTCACGTCCTGGCTGCGTACCGGCGGCATGCCTCGCACCTGCTGTTCATCGGGCTCGGCATCGTGGTGATCACCGTGGTGCTCGCGGTGGTCGGCGCTGTGGCGGAAGTCGGTTGGCTGAGCAGGCCGGCCCCGTACACCGCGGGTGGCGGGCTGGCCGTGGCGGGCCTCGGAGCCGGTGCCCTGCGTATCGCGGGGCGCATGCAAGGGCTGCTGTCCGGGAAACCGTGGATCGCCTGCCCCGCTGTCGCGCCGAAGATGGGAACCGGCCCGACACGGCTCGTCCTGAGGGCGCCTGACACCGACGAACTGTGGGCGCTGACCGTGGTGGCCGTTCAGCAGCGCCACCCGCTGTCGTGGCCGCCGGCTTCCGGTGTGCTCTGGTGGTGCGGGGATCCTTCCTGGGGCGGAATCGTCTCGCAGCCGGGTGGCAGGACGCTGGTGTGGACGCGACCGACCCGGCGGCGCCGGCGGGAGGGAGACCTGCGCGCGGCTGTTTCCGCCGGGCTGCTGGAGCGCCCGGCGCCCCCACAGGTGCAGACGTCCGCGACAGGTCCGGCCGTGACGGGCACGGCGGACACCGCGCCTGCCCGCCGCCGCCCCTTCTTCCGGTGGGGCGCGTTGCTGGGCTCGGTGCTCCTGGGCCTGGGGATCGCCGGGGCCGTGGCGGCGGAGCGGGATCCGCAGGTGGATCTGACCGTGGTCCAGGAGGACAGGTCGGGGCGCTGCACCGTGGTCTGGGAGGACCCGTGGAGCGGGAGCGAGCGCCGGGGGCCGTTCCAGTGCGACCCCGACCGGAGCCCGCTCCTGCGGGACTGGGAGAGCGGCTTCGTCGTCTCGTACGGTCCGTGGAAGGGGGATCTCTACAACAGCGATCTCGACGGCTCTCCCGCGCCCGCTCTCGAGGCCGGGCTGGGCCTTACCGGATTCCTGGTCCTGGTGGGCTCCGGAGTCGGGGGTGTCGTCCGGTGGGTGCGGCGCGCCGTTCTGCTCCGCACTGCCCGAGGACTTCGTACGACCGGCAGTCCGTGGCCGGCCACCGGTGCGAGGGCCGAAACGAACACGCAGTCGGCGCCCCTCACCGAGGAGTCCGCCGACCTCTCCTACGCAGCGTGGGCGAAACCGGCCCCGCGTTCCCCCGCGCTGTCGCCCGGCTCCCTCCGTCGGCGCGAGGCCGACATACGCACGGTGCCCTGGTGGCGGGTCCGGTCCTTGCGCAAACTGTCCCACCTGGAGGAAGCGCTGCTGGGCGCTGCCTGTCTGCTCACCGTGTCGTCCCTGTGGTGGTTCACCGATGAGGGGGGCGCCGCCGTGATCCTTCCGGTGGTGGTCGGCGGTGTCATGGTGGTCGTGGGCACAAGGCGTGCCGCGTCCCACGGCCTGGCGGACGTCCGCAGGCTCGTCCGGGCGGCCAGGGCCCCCGTTCCCGCCCTGAGACCGTACGTCCTTGTCCACGATCCCTGTGACGGGCGGCCGGTGCTGGTCCTGTTCCCCGCTCACGCCGGGCCGGACGCCCAACCCGAGGCCGTGTTGGCGGTGCACTCCCCGGGCCCGGAGAAGAAGCCGCGCCGAGGGCTGCCCGATCCCGTCGGCACGGCCGACCTGAGGGGCTGGCTCGACGAGGAGCCCACCGTGGTGCCGTGGATCGAGAACCGGGCGTTCTGGCCCCTGCACGGCTTGCGGAAGGTCAGTCCCACGGTGACGGAGGACCGGAACTACCTCCGCCACCTCATGGGCGAGGCGGACGAGGCGTTCACCTGCGGGCCCGACGGAGCGCGCCTCGGCTGAACGAGCACCGGACACCCCGCCGTGCGCGAGGTGCCGAGGACGATCCCGCGGCCGGAACGCCACCGCGGCGATAATCCCGCGACGTGCCGTGTTGCCGGCACCGAACTTTCCAAAGGGCAACAGGGCCTCCCGGTACTGCTCCGGTTTGGTTCGCATCTCCGAGCTACCGAGAGGCCCTGCCTTCATGCCCGCACCACAGGGCCGGGCACCACGTCCACCAGGAACAGGAATACCCGATCCACCATCTGTGCGATGTTGCAAGCGATGACGAGCCCCACAGGGAACAGGACCCCGGAGAACACGAGCCTCCCCACGCTCACATCGGAAGAGGCACGTCCCGCGAGTTCGGCCATATCGGCCTGATTCATCCCGTACCAACCATCCACTTGCCATATCGCCAATTCGGTTGGCATGCGCATCACGCACGGTGGTTACACCCGCCTCGCCACCCAATTCACCGACCAGGTCGGCATCCGCTCCGACCAGGTCACCGGCCGCACCTGGAGCGCCAAGCGGTGCACCCCCATCGTGAGTCGCACGGGCGACCGGCTCACAGGCCACTTCGGCGGCCCGCACGTCCGCTGCGACCTCGAATGGAACTCTTCGAGTTTCGGATCAATAGACGGCAGGAGATTTCGAACTGACGCGCAGCATTCGTCACTCCCCATCAGCGGGACCCGCCGGCGGCATGGAGGAACTCGAAAAGCGTGAGCACTTCAGCCGCGACTGTCCACACCCCGCTCATTTGAGCGCCCAAGTGACAGTTGTCCGCCGACTGCTCACGCTTTTCAGCCACACCACACCGGCAGGCCCAGCACCTCGGAGGCCGAGGTGCCCTCTGGGGACCAGATCGGCTCCAGGTCGGTCGGCGTCCTGCCTGAGTCGGGACTCCAGGGCACGAGGCTCTGCGTACGAGAGCACAGCAAGCTGTTCAGTCGGATCCGTACGGAGATGATCACGCGGTTCCGCAGAGAAGGTCACGCCTGGGTGTGACTGACTCTGCTCACCCTCGAAGGGTGCGTGACTTTCTCTGCGCTTCGGTGGGCCTCGGGGCGGTCACGCCGGCCACATCTCCCACAGCAGGAGCTCCGACGCGGTCTCCGCGAGCGCTTCGATGTCCTTGGCGTCGGTGATGCGGGCCGCGTCGCCCGGGGTGAGGTGTTCGCCGTTCAGGGTCACTTCGCCGCGTACGACGTGGGCGTACACGTATGCGGCGTCCGGGATCGCGGTTCGCTCGCCCGCCGCGAGGCGGCGGACGTGGAGCATGGCGCCCGCTTCCGGGAGGGCGTACGGGGTGGAGTCGGCGAGGCCGTGGACGATCTCGTAGAAGGGGTCGCCGCCGGGCTCCAGCGGGGCCAGCCACATCTGGAGGAAGGTCAGGGGCTCGGGGCCGGCGTTGCGTTCCACGTGGCGGACGCCGGAGGCGGCGCTCAGGCGTTGCAGGTCGCCGGGGCGGACCACGCTCTCACGGCCGGTGGAGTCGCGGTGGGTCAGCTCGCCGGAGACGACCCAGGTGACGATCTCGGTGTGGCTGTGCGGATGCTCGTCGAAGCCGGCGCCGGGGGCCAGGTGTTCCTCGTTGCAGGCGATGACCTGGCCGAAGCGGAGGTGGTCGGGGTCGTAGTGGGGGCCGAAGGAGAAGGCGTGCCGGGTCTCGATCCCGGCCGCCGGATCGCCGCCCTGGTAGCGCTCGTGCGCGCGCCGTACGTGCATCACCGGTCCACCGTAGACCTGCCCCGCGGACCCGGCGGTCCGTTCACCCGTCCGGATAAGGCAGTCTTGTCCACGTGCCCGAACCCGAAGCCAGTATCCACGATGCCGCAGCACACCCCGTCCACGCGCATGCCGCGACGTTGAGGAGGCTGGAGAAGTCGTCCGGCAGCCTGGCGGCGCAGGCGATCACGCGGATGGGCGAGACGCTGCCCTGGTACCGGGCCATGCCCCCGGAGAACCGTTCCTGGATCGGGCTGGTCGCGCAGGCGGGCATCGCCGCCTTCACCGAGTGGTTCCGGCGCCCCGACGCCCCGCAGGCCATCTCCACCGACGTCTTCGGCACCGCGCCGCGCGAGCTGACCCGGGCCATCACGCTGCGGCAGACCGTGGAGATGGTGCGCACCACCATCGAGGTCATGGAGTCCGCCATCGACGAGGTGGCGGCGCCCGGCGACGAGGCGGTGCTGCGCGAGGCGCTCCTCGTGTACGCGCGGGAGATCGCCTTCGCCACCGCCCAGGTGTACGCGCAGGCCGCCGAGGCACGGGGTGCCTGGGACGCGCGGCTGGAGTCGCTGGTGGTGAACGCGGTGCTCAGCGGCGAGGCCGACGAGGGTGCCGTGTCGCGGGCCGCCGCCCTCGGGTGGAACTCGCCGGAGCACGTGTGCGTGGTGCTGGGTACCGCGCCCGACGGTGACTCCGAGCTGACCGTGGAGGCGATCCGGCGGGCCGCCCGGCACGCCAAGCTGCAGGTGCTGACGGGGGTGCTCGGGGACCGGCTGGTGGTGATCGCGGGTGGCAGCGACAACCCGCTGGGGGTGGCCAAGTCGCTGATCGGCCCGTATGCGCAGGGGCCGGTGGTGGCGGGGCCGGTGGTGCCGGACCTGCTGGCGGCGACCCGGTCCGCGCAGGCCGCCGCGGCGGGCCTCAAGGCGTGTACGGCCTGGCAGGACGCACCGCGCCCGGTGCTGGCCGACGATCTGCTGCCGGAGCGGGCGATCGCCGGTGATCCCGCGGCCCGTGAACAGTTGGTGGAGGAGATCTACAGACCGCTGGAGGAAACCGGGGCCGCGCTGCTGGAGACGCTCAGCGTCTATCTGGAGCAGGCGAGCAGTCTGGAGGGGGCCGCCCGGATGCTGTTCGTTCACCCGAATACGGTTCGTTACCGGCTCCGACGTGTGACGGACGTCACCGGTTGGTCACCCTCCGATGTACGCTCGGCCTTCACGCTGAGGATCGCGCTGATCCTGGGGCGTCTGGTCGACGGTGATCCTCAGTTCTAGTCTCTTGTCGGGGTCCCACAAAACCCCCTCGTGTTCTTCGTCCCTGTCCCCACGGGCGGCTTCGGCCGTCGTCAAGAGAGAGTGTGAGAGTGCTCGTACTCGTCGCTCCCGGCCAGGGCGCTCAGACGCCCGGATTCCTGACCGAATGGCTCGACCTGCCCGGCGCCGCGGACCGCGTCGCCGCCTGGTCCGAGGCCATCGGACTCGACCTCGTCCACTACGGCACCGAGGCCGACGCGGACGCCATCCGTGACACGGCCGTCGCCCAGCCGCTGCTGGTCGCGGCCGGGCTGCTGTCCACCTCGGCACTCGGTGACATCGCGGACATCGCGCCCGGCGCGGTGGCCGGCCACAGTGTCGGTGAGATCACCGCCGCCGCGTTCGCGGGTGTCCTCGACGACTCCGCCGCGCTGAGCCTGGTCCGCAAGCGGGGTCTGGCCATGGCCGACGCCGCCGCGATCACCGAGACCGGTATGGCGGCGCTGCTCGGCGGCGACCCGGACGTCACCGTGGCGCATCTGGAGAAGCTGGGGCTGACCCCGGCGAACATCAACGGCGCGGGCCAGATCGTGGCGGCCGGCACCAAGGAGCAGCTGGCCGCGCTGGAGGCGGACAAGCCCGAGGGTGTGCGCCGGGTCGTCCCGCTCAAGGTCGCCGGCGCGTTCCACACGCACCACATGGGTCCCGCGGTCGACACGCTGGCCAAGGCCGCCGAGGACCTGGCTCCGGGCGATCCGAAGGTCACCTATGTGTCGAACAAGGACGGCGCGACGGTCGCGACCGGCGGTGAGGTGCTTCAGCGCCTGGTCGGCCAGGTCGCGAACCCGGTCCGCTGGGACCTGTGCATGGAGACGTTCAAGGAGCTCGGGGTGACCGCGCTGATCGAGGTGTGCCCCGGGGGAACCCTGACCGGTCTCGCCAAGCGTGCGCTGCCCGGCGTCAAGACGCTGGCGCTGAAGACCCCCGCAGACCTCGACGCCGCCCGCGAGCTCGTCGCAGAGCACGCCTGACGCCCTTAGGAGCAGATTCCGCATGGCGAAGATCAAGCCCGGTAAGGGCGCCCCGTACGCGCGCATCCTGGGTGTGGGCGGCTACCGGCCCACCCGGGTCGTGCCGAACGAGGTGATCCTCGAGACGATCGACTCGTCCGACGAGTGGATCCGCTCGCGTTCCGGCATCGAGACGCGGCACTGGGCGTCGCCGGAGGAGACGGTCGCGGCGATGTCGGTCGAGGCGTCCGGCAAGGCGATCGCGGCCGCCGGGATCGACGCCGGGCAGATCGGCGCCGTGGTCGTGGCGACCGTGTCGCACTTCAGTCAGACCCCGGCCGTCGCGACCGAGATCGCCGACAAGCTGGGCACGGACCAGGCCGCCGCCTTCGACATCTCGGCGGGCTGCGCGGGCTTCGGTTACGGCCTGACGCTGGCCAAGGGCATGGTCGTGGAGGGCTCGGCCGAGTACGTGCTGGTCATCGGCGTGGAGCGGCTGAGCGATCTGACCGATCTGGAGGACCGGGCCACCGCCTTCCTGTTCGGTGACGGCGCGGGCGCGGTCGTCGTCGGCCCGTCCCAGGAGCCCGCGATCGGCCCGACGGTCTGGGGCTCGGAGGGCGACAAGTCCGAGGTCATCAAGCAGACCGTGCCGTGGACGGACTACCGCGACGGCGAGGTCGAGAAGTTCCCCGCGATCACGCAGGAAGGCCAGGCGGTGTTCCGCTGGGCCGTGTTCGAGATGGCGAAGGTCGCCAAGGAGGCGCTGGAAGCCGCCGGGCTTTCGCCGGACGATCTGGACGTCTTCATCCCGCACCAGGCCAATGTGCGGATCATCGACTCGATGGTGAAGACCCTGAAACTGCCGGAGCACGTCACGGTCGCCCGTGACATCCGCACCACCGGCAACACCTCGGCCGCCTCGATTCCGCTCGCGATGGAGCGGCTTCTGGCGACCGGCGAGGCGAAGAGCGGCGACACCGCGCTCGTCATCGGCTTCGGGGCGGGTCTCGTCTACGCCGCTACGGTCGTTACCCTCCCCTAGGCACTCCGTGCCGGATCATCGGATCCGGCACGGGAACCGCAGTACCCGCCGTTGACGCGGCGGGCGCCACACCCTCTGGAATCACAGCGAAGGAGCGCCATCATGGCCGCCACTCAGGAAGAGATCGTCGCCGGTCTCGCGGAGATCGTGAACGAGATCGCCGGCATCCCGGTTGAGGACGTCCAGCTGGACAAGTCCTTCACCGACGACCTGGACGTCGACTCGCTGTCCATGGTCGAGGTCGTCGTCGCCGCCGAAGAGCGCTTCGACGTCAAGATCCCGGACGACGACGTCAAGAACCTCAAGACCGTCGGCGACGCGACCGAGTACATCCTCAAGCACCAGGCCTGAGCACTGCCGGGCCTTCCCCCGTCCCGAGGGGAGGCCCGGGGGCCGGGGCCCCGGCCCCGCCACCCGGCGGTGGCGCCGTACGAATCCTCGTATCCGTTGGAGAAAGAATTCCGATGAGCTCGACCAATCGCACCGTGGTCGTCACCGGTATCGGCGCAACCACACCGCTGGGTGGCGACGCGGCCTCTACCTGGGAGGGCCTGCTCGCCGGCCGTTCCGGGGTCAAGGCCCTGGACCAGGAGTGGGCCGCCGACCAGGCGGTCCGTATCGCGGCTCCCGTGGCCGTGGAGCCCACCGAGACCATTCCCCGTCCGCAGGCCCGCCGCCTGGACCGCTCGGCGCAGTTCGCGCTGGTGGCGGCCAAGGAGGCGTGGGCTGACGCCGGCTTCGAGGGCAAGGCGGGCGAGGACCCGAACGTCGCCCCGGAGCGGCTCGGCACGGTCATCGCCTCCGGCATCGGCGGCGTGACGACCCTGCTGGACCAGTACGACGTGCTGAAGGAGAAGGGCGTCCGCCGCGTCTCCCCGCACACCGTCCCCATGCTGATGCCGAACGGCCCGTCGGCCAACGTGGGCCTGCTCGTGGGCGCCCAGGCGGGCGTGCACACCCCCGTCTCGGCGTGCGCCTCGGGCGCGGAGGCCATCGGCTACGCCATCGAGATGATCCGCTCCGGCCGCGCCGACGTCGTCGTCGCGGGGGGCACCGAGGCGGCGATCCACCCGCTGCCCATCGCCGCGTTCGGCAACATGATGGCGATGTCCAAGAACAACGACGACCCCGAGGGCGCCTCGCGTCCCTACGACGTCGCCCGGGACGGTTTCGTCCTCGGCGAGGGCGCGGGCGTCGTCGTCCTGGAGTCCGCCGAGCACGCCGCCGCGCGCGGCGCCCGCGTCTACGCGGAGGCGGTCGGCCAGGGCATCTCGGCCGACGGCCACGACATCGTGCAGCCGGAGCCGGAGGGCCGCGGCATCTCGCACGCCCTGCAGAACCTGCTGGACAACACCGACCTGGACCCGGCCGAGATCGTGCACGTCAACGCGCACGCCACCTCGACCCCGGCCGGTGACGTGGCCGAGCTGAAGGCGCTGCGCAAGGTCTTCGGCGACGACGTCGACCACATGGCGGTCTCCGCGACCAAGTCGATGACCGGGCACCTGCTCGGTGGCGCCGGCGGCGTGGAGTCGGTGGCGGCGGTGCTCGCGCTGTACCACCGGGTGGCTCCGCCGACCATCAACGTCGACACCATCGACCCGGAGGCCGAGGCGGCCGCGGACATCGTCCGGGGCGAGGCGCGCAAGCTGCCCGCCGAGGGTCGTATCGCCGCGCTGAACGACTCGTTCGGGTTCGGTGGGCACAACGTGGTGCTGGCGTTCCGGTCGGTCTGACCGGCGCCGGTACGTCAGAGGCGTACGTGTGAAGGGCCCCACCTTTCGAGGTGGGGCCCTTCGGCGTGTGTGAGGAGGCCGGTCTCGGCGAGCGGTCCGGTCAGACCACCTGGTGGAGCCAGCGGACCGGGGCGCCCTCGCCCGCGTAGCGGAAGGGTTCCAGTTCGTCGTCCCAGGGTTTGCCGAGGAGCTTGGCGATCTCCGCCTCCAGGTCGGTCTCGCCCTGCTGGGAGCGGACCAGGGCGGCGCGCAGCCGGTCCTCGGGGATCATGATGTCGCCGTGCATGCCGGTGACGGCGTGGAAGATGCCGAGGTCGGGGGTGCAGCTGTAGCGCTCGCCCTCCGCGGTGGGGCAGGGCTCCGAGGTGACCTCGAAGCGCAGCAGCTGCCAGCCGCGCAGCGCGGAGGCGAGTTTGGAGGCGGTGCCGGCCTGGCCCTTCCAGGAGAACTCCGAGCGCCAGGTGCCCGGCGCGGCGGGCTGGCGGGTCCAGTCCAGGCTGACGCGCACGCCGAGCACCCCCGCGACGGCCCACTCGACGTGTGGGCACAGCGCACGCGGCGCGGAGTGCACGTACAGGACTCCACGTGTCGTCACCGGAACCTCCGGGCAGAGCGGGACAGGACGGAACGGGCCGATCAGCGGGTGGCCGGGCGAGCCACGTTGATGGCGAGGCTACCGTGTGGCGGGGGAAGGAGTGTGACGTACCGTCCGTCCTGGTGCCCGGAAACTTCCGCCATTCACCCGGCAGGACGACAGTTTCCCGGGTCGTCTGCCCCGAATGGCCGCGGGCCCCGGGTGGTGTGAGCCGGTCCGTCCGAGCGGGCGGGAACTCCCGTGCGTTGTTATGCATGGGGGACGGTGACCACGATGCGCGGGGAGGCGGCGGGATGGAGCAGCGGACACGGCGGGCACGGATCGGGCGGGGTGTCCGCTCGCGGGCCGTGCCGGCCGTGGCGGCGGCCGTGTTGGGGGGCGTGCTGGGTGTCGCCGGCTGCGACGCCGTCGGCGGTGACGCGTCCGCTCCGTCCGCCGGCCCGGCGGAGAAGACCGCGCCGTCCCCCTCCCCCACACCCGTCTGGGACACCAGTCCCACGTCCGTGGCCGCCGTGGGCGATTCCATCACCCGCGGCTTCGACGCGTGCGCGGTGCTGACGGACTGTCCCGAGGTGTCGTGGGCCACGGGCAGCAGTGAGCGGGTCGACAGTCTCGCGGTGCGGCTGCTGGGGCCGGCCGGGGCGGCCGAGCGGAGCTGGAACTACGCGGTCACCGGGGCGCGGATGGCGGATCTGCCCGGCCAGATGGCCCGGGCGGTGCGGCGCGATCCGCAGCTGGTGGCGGTGATGGCCGGGGCCAACGACGCCTGCCGGGCCACGACGTCGGCGATGACGCCGGTGGCCGACTTCCGCGCGGACTTCGAGGACGCGATGCACACCCTGCGCAAGGCACTGCCCAAGGCCCAGGTGTATGTGGCGAGTGTGCCGGACCTCAAGCGGCTGTGGTCGCAGGGCCGGACCGACGAGCTGGGCAAGCAGGTGTGGAAGCTCGGCATCTGTCCGTCGATGCTGGCCGACCCGGATGTGCTGGACGCGGCGGCGACGGAGCGGCGCGAGACGGTGCGAAACCGGGTGGAGGACTACAACGAGGTGCTGGAGGAGGTCTGCGCCGAGGACCTCCGGTGCCGCTTCGACGGCGGCGCGGTGTACGAGTACGAGTTCGGCACCGCGCAGTTGAGCCGCTGGGACTGGTTCCACCCGAGCGTCGACGGTCAGGCCAGACTGGCGGAGATCGCCTACCGCACGGTCACGGCGAAGCAGCCGTGACCTATCGTTCCGCACATGAACGAACTCTTCGGCACACTTTCCGACGGCACCCCGGTGCACCGCTGGACCCTGGAACGGGCCGGCACACGGGTGCGGATGCTGTCGTACGGCGGGATCGTGCAGGCCGTGGAGGTACCGGGCCGGGAGGGGCGGCCCGGGAACGTGGTGCTGGGCTTTTCCGACCTGGACGGCTATGTCGCCCGTCCGGAGCCCTACTTGGGCGCCCTGATCGGGCGCTACGCCAACCGGATCGCGGGTGCCCGCTTCCCGCTGGACGGGCGCGTCCACACGCTCGCCCCGAACAACGGGCCGAACTCGCTGCACGGCGGTGAGCGGGGCTTCGACAAGCGGGTGTGGGACGTGACGCCCGTACCGCACGGGCTGCGCCTCAGCCGGGTCTCCGCGGACGGCGAGGAGGGCTTCCCGGGCCGCCTGGAGATGTCGGTGACGTACACGCTGGACGAGCGGGGCGCGCTGGGGATCGTGTACGAGGCGGTGACGGACGCGCCGACGGTGCTCAACCCGACGAACCACTCGTACTGGAACCTGACCGGTGCCGGTGCCGGCAGCGCGGCCGGGCACGAACTGCGGTGCGCCGCCTCCCGGTTCACCCCGGTCGACGCGGATCTGATCCCGACCGGCGGCCTCCGGGACGTCACCGGCACCCGCTTCGACTTCCGCGAGGGGCGCAGGACGGGCACCGGGTACGACCACAACCTCGTGCTCGACAAGGGGGTGACGCCGACGCCGGTGGAGGTCGCCGAGCTGTACGACCCGTCGTCCGGGCGGGTGCTGACGGTGGCGACCACCGAGCCCGGGATGCAGCTCTACACCGCCGACCTCATCGGGAAGCCCTTCGCCCCCGGAGCCGGCGTCGCACTGGAGACCCAGCACTTCCCCGACTCCCCGAACCGGCCCGACTTCCCGAGCACGGTCCTGCGGCCGGGCGAGGTGTTCCGCTCGGAGACGGTGTACGGCTTCTCCGTGCGGTAGGTCCGGCCCCGGGGCGGCGGGCATGAGCCCCGGTCCGGGGTCAGGGTCCCGGGCCGGGGCTGCTCATACGAGGACTACCCCCGGTCGACGGGTGATACCCCGCATCAGACGTTAATCGCTGCGCCGGCCCCGCGGTCCGTGATCGAGCATTCGGCCTGGAATTCGTACGAACCCTTCACAAAGGGACACCATGTGGTCACTTCGTGCCGGATCCTGACAGCACGCCGGTGCGGTTCGTCGACGGCCTCGGCGGCGGCCTCAGTGCGCCGGCGCCACGGGCTCGCCGGCGCCGTCCTCGGCGGTCTCCTCGCCGAGCAGGTCCCGTGCCATGAGGGTGGCGCCGGCGACCGCGCCCGGCATCAGGAACACCGCGACGAACGGGACGAGGAAGGCCAGCCCGAGCGGTGTTCCGAAGCCCCAGACCAGGGCCTTGCGGGCCCTCAGCAGGGCGAGCCGCTCCCGCAGTTCGACCTCGCGGCGCTGGAGGGCCACCGCCGTCAGCTCCTCGGTGAGGAAGAACCCGGTGACCATGAAGCCGATCACCGGTACGACGGTCTGCCCGAGGAAGGGGATGAACCCGAGGGCGAAGAGCAGCACCGCCCAGACGAGGGCGCGTACGACGATGCGGAGGCTGTCCCGGCCGGATATCCACAGCTCCCGCCCCAGCGTCAGCCCGGACTCGGGGGCGGTGCCGTCGGGCGAGACGTCCCGGTCGACCTTCTCGGAGAGGCTCTCGTAGAAGGGCTGGCCGATGAGCAGTGTCACCGCGGTGAAGGTGAGGGCGGACAGCAGCAGTCCGAGCGCGAACAGGACGACGGTGAGGAACCCGCGGAACAGGCCGAGCCAGGGACTGGACCAGTCGTCGGCGAACGGTGTCGCCCAGCCGACGAAATCGGCTCCCCACAGGGCCAGCGCCACCAGTGCCGCCGCGTACAGCACCAGTGTGATCAGTCCCGGCACCAGGCCGAAGCCGTACTGCTTGCCGTGCCGGGCCACCCAACGCTGGCCCTTCAGGAGATACCGGAATCCCACCCCAAGATCGCGCATGAGGGCACTATAGGGGCCCCTCGACGGCGCGTCGTGGGCCGGTCGCCGTCAGAGCTTGACGATCATCTTCCCGGTGTTGTCGCCGCGCAGCACCCCGAGGAACGCCTCGAGGTTGTTCTCGATGCCCTCGACGACGGTCTCCCGGTACTTGAGCTCGCCGGACCGCACCCAGGCGCCGACCTCCCGGACGAACTGCGGCTGGAGGTCGTGGTGGTCGTTGACCAGGAAGCCCTCGATGCGGCCGCGGGTCTGGATGAGCCGGGCGAGGTTCCTCGGACCGGGCGCGGGCTCGGTGTTGTTGTAGACGGAGATCATCCCGCAGACGGCGATCCGGCCGCCCCGGTCGAGCGACCCGATCGCCGCCTCCAGGTGGTCGCCGCCCACGTTGTCGAAGTAGACGTCGATCCCGTCCGGGGCGGCGGCGCGCAGCTGCTCGCTCACGGGGCCGTTCCTGTAGTTGAAGGCGGCGTCGAAACCGTACTCCTCGACGAGCAGCTTGACCTTCTCGTCGGATCCGGCGGAGCCGACGACCCGGGAGGCGCCCTTGAGCTTCGCGATCTGCCCGACCTGGCTGCCGACGGCGCCCGCGGCGCCGGACACGAAGACGCGGTCGCCCTCCTTGAAGGCGGCGGTGCGCAGCAGGCCCGCGTAGGCGGTGAGCCCGGTCATCCCCAGCACGCCCAGGTACGCCGACAGCGGCGCGGCGTCGGGGTCCACCTTGACCGCGTTCTCCGCGGCCACGACGGCGTACTCGCGCCAGCCGAAGAAGTGCAGGACGTGGTCGCCGACGGCGATCCCCTCGGCCTCCGAGGCGACGACCTCGCCGACGGCACCGCCCTGCATGACCTTGCCCAGCTCGTACGGCGCCACATAGGACTTGGCGGCCGACATCCTTCCCCTCATGTACGGATCTACGGAGAGGTACTTGTTCCGCACCAGCACCCGGCCCGCACCGGGTGCCGGGACCTCGGCCTCGGCCAGGGCGAAGTCCTCGGGCTTCGGCCATCCGACGGGCCGGCTGAGCAGCCGCCACTCGCGGCCGGTGGTGGGGAGCGTGGGGGTGTCGGACATGGGGTGGGGCCTCCTCGAGGTGTTTCAGTACCTGAAACAACCATGCCGCTGAATATTTCAGGATGTCAAGCATGTGGGTACCCTGGGGGCATGGCCGCCGCATCCAGTTCCCCCAGCCGCCCCGACGCCCTGACTCTGGAGGTCGTCGAACTCATCGGTTCGGTCGTGGCCCGCTACCACGAGGAGTACGAGGAGGCTGCAGCCGGCCACGCGCTCACCGGCGCGCAGGCCCGGCTGCTGAGCCTGCTCTCCCTGGAGCCCCTGCCGATGCGGAAGCTCGCCCACCGTCTGAAGTGCGAGCCGTCGAACGTCACCGGCATCGTCGACCGTCTGGAGTCGCGCGGGCTGGCGGAGCGCCGCCCGGACCCGGCCGACCGCCGGGTGAAGCTGGCGGCGGCGACGGCTGAGGGGCGCAGGGTGGCCCGCAGCATGCGGGAGTCACTGCGCTTCGCCCGCGAGCCCCTGGCCGCCCTCACGGAACAGGAACGCCTGGCTCTGCGGGACACGCTGCGGACGATGCTGGACGCCGGCCGGGACACCGGCGCACCCGAGGCGTAGACGACAACTCCACCGGGCCCGCGCCCGTCAGGTGCACCACCACAGGAAGCGGTCGCACGTTTCCGAGGGTTCGGGCTCCGGTTCCGGTTCGGGTTCGGGCTCCGCGGTGGTCGGGTCGGGCTCCGGGACGTCCGGCTGCTGCGGGGACTGCGGCGGCGCGGCGGTCGGGTCGGCCGGTGACGTGTCCGCGGGCACCGAACCGGCGGCCTTTTCAGGCTCCGCCGTCTCCTCCTCCGCCTCCGCCGACTCCTCGTCCGTCGGCGACTTCGAGGCCGACGGTGAGCCGGAAGCGCTGGGGGACGGGGAGTTCACGGGCGCGCCCGCACCCGGGGCTCCACCGGGCGGTGGCCCCGACTCGGTCTTCGCCGATCCGCCGGCCGACGTCTCGTCACCGGCCGCCGCCGGCTCGGGCTTCGATCCCGGCGCCTCCATCCCCAGCTCCGCGAGGCTCAACGCGCCTGCGGCCAGGACGAATCCCACCGCGATCAGCAGCGACCTGCGCCGCCGCCTGCGGTGCGCCGCGGCCTTGCGGTCCCGGCGGCTCGCCCCTGCCGCAGGCCCCTCGTCGTCCGTCTCCGGACCCGTGGGGTCGTCGGCTCCGGCAGCCGGCCGCCGCGCGCCTTCGGCGGGTTCCGGCTCCGCGTGCGGCGTCGGCTCCGGTTCCGGTTCCGGCCCTGGTTCCGGCTCCGGCACGTCCTCCTCGTACGCCGCCTGCGGGGCGGCGGAGTCCTCCGGGTGGGCGCGGAGGGCCTCGACAGGGGTGCCGCACCCCGGGCAGGCGAGGGCGCCGTTGAGGTGCCGTCGGCACGGGTGGCAATAGTCCATGACGCGGGAAGACTAGGTTCCGCTCACGCCCGGTCGATAGAGCACGGTGTGAAGGTTTGGTAGGGACCTTCGCCCAATGAGGTCTTCTCGGCAACGTGACGGTTGCGGTGCGTGATGATGCCGGGCGGCGGGATGGTGACTCGATGCCGGAC
>NZ_JAESIF010000063.1:0-36300 GCF_016757295.1 Streptomyces sp. M2CJ-2
TTCCGATCCGATTTCCTCGGGGTTTCGCCTTCCGGGTGTCCGCTTTTCGCGTTTCCCTTTCCGGCGGCTCCGACTCTATCAGATCTTTTTCTTCGATCTGACCCCCGGTCAGCGGGGTTTGTCTTTCCGGCCGTTGGGCCGTTCCGACGAGGTGAGACTCTAGCGGATTCCTGACTCCCGAGCTAATCGGGGGCCTGCGCCCTTTCGAACGCGGATTCCTCATTCCACGAATACACGCACCAATGACATGACGACAGACAGAAGACTGCCGTCGAGCAGTTGCGGTACTTGCGGGATGGCTGCCCGGGGACCGACCGGAGTCGGTGCTCACGTCGGACAACTCGGAGAACAGTACTGATCACACCGGAGCATGTCAACTCTCGCTCCGATCCGCCCCCGCGGGCCGCCTCCAGGGCGTAGCCTGGCCCGCATGACCACGCGTACGTACAGCCAGTCCTGGTGGGCCGCCTGACAGCGGCCGTCCTACGTATGCACTCAACGGCCGCCGTTCAGGCGGCCGTTTTCGTCTCTCCATCCAGGACTCCGGAGGCGGCCGGCCGAGACGGCGGGCACGACCGGGAGACGGAGACGGAAAGAGATGACACGGGTTTTCAGCGGGATCAAACCGACCGGCCATCTGACTCTGGGGAACTACCTGGGGGCCATGCGGCGGTGGGCCGCGGTCGACCAGCACCGGGCGGACTCGGTGTTCTGCGTCGTCGATCTGCACGCACTGACCGTGGACCACGATCCGGCGCGGGTACGCAGACTGAGCCGGCAGGCGGCGACGCTGCTGCTGGCCATCGGGCTGGATCCGAAGTCGTGCACCGTGTTCGTGCAGAGCCATGTCGATGAACACGCCCGCCTGTCGTACCTGCTGGAGTGCGTGGCGACCGACGGCGAGACGCGGCGGATGATCCAGTACAGGGAGAAGGCCGCGCGGGAGCAGCGGCGGGGCGGGAGCGTGCGGCTGTCGCTGCTGACGTATCCCGTGCTGATGGCGGCGGACATCCTGGCGTACGGGGCGGACGAGGTGCCCGTGGGTGACGACCAGAGGCCGCACGTGGAGCTGGCGCGGGATCTGGCCGTGCGGTTCAACCAGCGGTACGGGCACACCTTCGTGGTGCCCCGGGCCACGCATCCCGCGGTGGCGGCACGGGTGATGAATCTGCAGGACCCGATGTCGAAGATGGGGAAGAGCGACGATGTCGGACCGGGGATCGTCTATCTGCTGGACGAGCCGGACGTGGTGCGGAAGAAGGTCGTGCGAGCGGTGACCGACAGCGGGCGCGACGTGGTGTACGACAGGGAGGCGCGGCCGGGGGTGACGAATCTGCTGGAGATCCTCGCGGCGTGCTCGGGTGGGGACCCGAAGTCGTTGGCCGGTGCGTATGAGTCGTACGGGGCTTTGAAGAAGGACACCGCGGAGGCCGTGGTCGAGGTGCTGAGGCCGGTGCGGGAGAAGCACAAGGAGTTGTGCGCGGATCCCGGCTATGTGGAGGGAGTGCTGCGGGAGGGCGCGGAGCGGGCGAGGGGCATGGCTCGGCCGACCGTGGATGCCGCGCATCAGGCGATCGGGCTGCTTCCGGCGGTCAGGGCATAGCGCGGGCCGCCTCGCTCGGCGGGGTGGCCACCAGGGGTTCTGGGCTTTTCAGTCCTTGGTGCCGGAAGCCAGTTCGCGGCTGCGGTCGCGGGCTGCTTCGAGGGCGGCGATGAGGGCGGCCCGTACGCCGTGGTTCTCGAGCTCGCGGATGGCGTTGATGGTGGTGCCGGCCGGGGAGGTGACGTTCTCGCGGAGCCTCACGGGGTGCTCACCGCTGTCGCGGAGCATGGTCGCGGCGCCGATCGCGGACTGGACGATCAGGTCGTGGGCCTTGTCGCGGGGCAGGCCGAGCAGGATGCCTGCGTCGGTCATGGCTTCGACCAGGTAGAAGAAGTACGCCGGGCCGGAGCCGGAGAGGGCGGTGCAGGCGTCCTGCTGGGATTCCGGGACGCGGAGGGTCTTGCCGACGGAACCGAAGATCTCCTCGGCGTGGGCGACGTGTTCGGGGGTGGCGTGGCTGCCGGCGGAGATGACCGACATGGCCTCGTCGACCAGGGCGGGGGTGTTGGTCATGACGCGCACCACCGGGGTGCCGGCGGCGAGGCGCTCCTCGTAGAAGGAGGTGGGGATACCGGCGGCGCCGCTGATGACGAGACGGTCGGCGGGGACGTACGGGGCGAGTTCGACGAGGAGGGCTGCCATGTCCTGCGGTTTGACCGTGAGGATCAGGGTGTCGGCGGTCTTGGCGGCTTCGAGGTTGGAGACCGGGGTGACTCCGTAACGGGCGCGGAGTTCGTCGGCCCGTTCCTGGCGGCGGGCGGTGACCAGGAGGTCGGCGGGGGCCCAGCCGCCGCGGATCATTCCGCTGAGCAGGGCTTCACCGATCTTGCCGGTGCCGAGGACTGCGACTTTCTGAGCCATGGCTGGGGGTGCCTTCCGGGGTGTGCGCGTCGTCCTGGTTCATCCTCGCACTCGGGTGGCCCGGGGGTGGGGTGGTGTCCGGTGGGCGGACGGCCGGATGGCCGGTTCGGGGGCGTCCCGGGTGAGCCGCCCGGACGGGCGGCCCGTGGTGTCAGGCCGTCCTGCGTCGCAGGGTCGCCGCGCCCAGGGCGAGGACGAGCAGGGCGCAGCCGGCGACGATCAGGACGTCGCGTACGAAGGCGGTGGTCATGTCGGTGTGCATGAGGACCTCGTTCATGCCGTCCACGGCGTAGGACATGGGGAGGACGTCGGAGATGCCCTCGAGGACGGGATGCATGGTGGCGCGTGCGGCGAAGAGCCCGCAGAGGAGGAGTTGGGGGAAGATCACTGCCGGCATGAACTGGACCGCCTGGAATTCCGAGGCCGCGAAGGCCGAGACGAAGAGGCCGAGGGCCGTGCCGAGGAGGGCGTCGAGCAGGGCCACCAGGAGGAGCAGCCACGGGCTGCCGACGACGTCGAGACCCAGGAACCAGACCGCCAGTCCGGTGGCCAGGGCCGACTGGACGATCGCGATCGCGCCGAAGGCGAGGGCGTAGCCGGCGATCAGGTCGCCCTTGCCGAGGGGCATCGCGAGGAGGCGTTCGAGGGTGCCGGAGGTGCGCTCGCGCAGGGTGGCGATGGAGGTGACCAGGAACATCGTGATCAGCGGGAAGATCCCGAGGAGCGAGGCGCCGATGTTGTCGAAGACGCGCGGGCTGCCGTCGAACACGTAGCGGAGCAGGAGCAGCATCAGGCAGGGGACGAGCAGCATCAGCGCGATCGTGCGCGGGTCGTGGCGGAGCTGGCGCAGGACCCGGGCCGCGGTGGCGAGGGTGCGGGAGGCGTTCAGGGCGCTCGGCGGGGCGGAGGGGCGGGTGGTCGTACGGGGGGTGCTCATCGTGAGGTCTCCTTCGTGCGGCTTGCCTCGGCCGCCGCGTCCACCAGGTGCAGGAAGGCGGCCTCGACGGTTTCGGAGCCGGTGCGGGTGCGGAGGGCGTCGGGGGTGTCGTCGGCGAGGATCTCGCCCGCGCGCATGAGCAGGAGGCGGTGACAGCGCTCGGCCTCGTCCATGACGTGGGAGGAGATCAGCAGGCTCGCGCCCCGTTCGGCGGCGAGGTCGTGGAAGAGCTGCCAGAGGTCGCGGCGCAGGACGGGGTCGAGGCCGACCGTGGGTTCGTCGAGGACCAGCAGTTCGGGGGTGCCGAGGAGGGCGACGGCCAGGGAGACGCGGCTGCGCTGACCGCCGGAGAGGTTTCCGGCGAGGGCGTCGGCGTGACTGGTGAGGTCGACGTCGGTGATCGCGCGGGTGACGTTCTCGTGGCGGCGGTCGGCGGCTGCTCGGCCCGGGTCGAGGATCGCGGCGAAGTAGTCGAGGTTCTGCCGGACCGACAGGTCGTCGTAGACCGAGGGCGCCTGGGTGACGTAGCCGATGCGGGTGCGCAGGGCGGGGTGGCCCGCGGGGAGGCCGAGGACGTCCAGGGCGCCGGTGACCTTGGCCTGGGTGCCGACGATGGCCCGCATCAGGGTCGACTTGCCGCAGCCGGAGGGGCCGAGGAGGCCGGTGACCTGGCCGCGCGGGACGGTGAAGTCGAGGCCGTGCAGGACGGTGCGGGGGCCTCGGACGACGGTGAGGCCCTGGGCGCGGACGGCAGGGGTGTCGTCGTCCGGGCGCGGGGGGCCGGAGGAGTAATTCATCATGCGATGAATAATCCTCTCGGGGGCTGGACACGTCAAGCGGTGGCGGGCGGTGGGCGAGGGCGGCGCGGGCTCGGCGGGTTCGGGCATGCCGAAGGGACGCGCCGGCGCCTGACATCTGGCATGTCGAGGTCGTCGAACGCGTCCGGGGGTTGCCGGAAGGGGCGGGGAGGATCCCGTACTGCGGGTCGGGGCCCTACGGGCGGCGGCGCTTCCCGGGGTTGCCGGAGCGGCGGGAGATCCGCCTCTCGTACTGCTCGCGGGCCGTCCGGTACTCCTCGCGGTGGAGCTTCTCGCCGGGGGCCTCGGCGAGGGAGCGGAAGAAGTAGGCGAGGAGGGAGCCGACGAAGCCGATGCTGAGCAGACCGCGGAGGGACCGCTGCCGGTCGGGGTCGGGGCGGCGCTTGAACGCCTCCCAGGTGTGCCCGAACGCGAGGGCGCTGCAGACCGCGAACATCCCGACCGCGAGGATCCCGACGAAGCCGCCGACCTCGGCGATCCGAAGGCCCTGGTAGGCGATGCGCAGGGCCAGGCAGGAGACGGCCGCGGCGGCGAGGGAGCCGACGGCGACGCCGACCCTGCGGGCCGCGTAGCCGTTGTCGTGGTCGACCCAGGTCGTGCCGAAGAAGCGGATGGGCTCGGGGCGGGGGCCCGCCGGGGCTCCCGGGGAGCCCGCGGTGCTGTCCGGGGTGCCGTTCTCTGCGCTCACGCATCGATTATGGCTCCGGGCGCGCCGCGGGCTCCGGGGGGTCAGGCGCAGCGCGATGCCACGTAGCCGTCGCTGCCCGTCTTCACGTAGGCGTCCGAGACGTACTCGCCGTTGCCGATGTTGTCCCAGATCTTCGACGTGCCGTACGGGCCCGTGACCGTGGTCCCCGGGGTCTGGCAGGAGATGGGGACCTTCGCCCCCTCCGCCAGGACGCGGACGACGGTGTACCCGGTGCCCGGACCGCTGCGGACGTTGAGACGGACGCCCGGTGCGACCGGGTAATAACGCAGGGCCGCCGTGCTGACGGACTCCGTCTCGCCGGTGTCCTCTGCCTCAGCGGCATGGTCGACTGACATGGAAAGCCTCCCCCGTGGTGCACCCCATGACGGTCATGGGGGTCCGTTCCTTCCCCTGAAACACGCCACGCACACCTGTTCACTCGTGGAACACGGACGCCAGCGAGCCGCCTCGGTCTCGTACGTGTCATCGACTAGGCTCCGTGCGTCGCGCGTGCGAACGAACAGCACGGGGGTGGTTCCATGGCGCCGCAGCGGAACGCCGGAGCGGGCGCGGAAGCGGAACTTCCCGAGTACGCCGGTCACTACCGTCTCGAGTCGCGCCTCGGCTCCGGTGGAATGGGTGTGGTGCATCTGGCCCGGAGTACGTCCGGGCTGAAGCTCGCGGTGAAGGTCGTGCACGCCCAGTTCGCACGGGACCGCGAGTTCAGAGGACGTTTCCGGCAGGAGGTGGCGGCGGCCCGGCGGGTCAGCGGCGCCTTCACCGCACCGGTCGTCGACGCCGACCCGGAGGCCGAACGGCCCTGGATGGCAACGCTGTTCATCCCCGGACCGACCCTCGCCGAGCATGTGAAGCGGAACGGCCCGATGCCCTCGCCCCAGTTGCGCAGACTGATGGCCGGACTCGCGGAGGGACTGCGGGACATCCACCGCGTCGGAGTGGTGCACCGCGATCTGAAGCCCAGCAACGTGCTGCTCGCCGAGGACGGGCCGAAGGTCATCGATTTCGGCATCTCTCGGCCGAAGGACAGCGAACTGCGGACCGAGACGGGGAAGTTGATCGGCACCCCGCCCTTCATGGCACCCGAGCAGTTCCGGCGCCCTCGTGAAGTGGGGCCCTCCGCCGACATCTTCGCGCTCGGTTCGCTCCTGGTGCACGCGGCCACCGGACGCGGTCCGTTCGACTCCGACAGCCCGTACGTCGTCGCCTACCAGGTCGTGCACGACGAGCCCGATCTGACCGGTGTGCCGGAGGGACTCGCACCGCTGGTGCTGCGCTGCCTGGCCAAGGAACCCGAGGACCGGCCCTCCCCGGACGAGCTGATGCGGGAGCTGCGGTCCGTCGCGGCCTCGTACGACACCCGGGCGTTCTTGGCCGAGGCCTTCATACCGGCACAGCGGACGGAGCAGACGGCCCCGACGGGCGCCGTACCCGGCCACCAGGTGGAACCGGAACCCGAGGAACCCGAGGAACTTAAAGAACCTGAAGAACCCGGAACGGCAGAGCACGGCTCCGGGCCCGGGGCGGATGCCGGGGAACTCCCCGCCGGGCAGGCGGCGGCCCGGCGCTCCGCGCGGCCTCCGCTGAGCAAGCGGGCGCTGTTCGGGGGCGGGGCGCTCGCCCTCGCCGTCTTCGGCACGCTGTTCTCCCTCCAACTGCTCGGCGACGAAGCCCAGGAGAGACGGACCACCGGCGTGCGGACCACGGCGGCCGCGTTCCGGGCGTGGGAGGTGGCGCCGTCGGGGGAGCAGGGCACCCCGCAGTGCTCGTACGGAGCGGGCCGGCTGTTCTGCGCCCTGCCAGGGCAGGTGTTCGCCCTCGATCCGGACGACGGCGGCACGCTGTGGCGGCACACCGTCGCGCGGTCGGCACCGGGCGGCCCGCCGGTCGTGTCGGGCGGTCTCGTGCAGTCCGCGCCGAGCCGGGGCGACGGGCCGGCGGCGCTCCACCCGGCCTCGGGGAAGCCCGTGTGGCGGCAGGACACCGCCGAGTCCGGCGGCCTGGCCGTCGCTGGCGACACGCTTCTGCTCACCGGCGCCGACGGCACGGTCACCGGCGTGGACAGCGCCTCGGGCGACACGGGGTGGACCGGGCGGATACCGGGACACGGCGTCCCGCTCTTCGACTCGTTCGCGGGAGATCCGCTGGCGTACGCCACGAGCACGTCCGACGACGGCTTGCACACCCGGGTCACGGCCGTCGATCCGCGGACGGGTGAGGTGCGGTGGGACGCGCGGTTGACGGGGATGCTGAAGCCGGTCGGCACCACGGGCGGGTCGGTCGTCCTCACCTCCGCGGACCCGGTCTACGGCGAGACCGAGGCCCTGGTCCGCTACACGCCGGACAGCCGGGAGGTACGGCGGGTGGCGCTGTCCGTCCCACTGGCGCAGGTTCAGGGCACCGTGCACGGGGAGGTCGCCCATCTGACGGGGGCCGGCGGCCGGGTCGTGGCCGTCGACATGGGCGCGCTGCGGCAGCGGTGGAGCCTGGAAACCGGTGCGGCCCGTACGTCCGCGCCGGTGGCCGACGCGCGGCACGTCTTCCTCACGGCGCCCGACGGGCGGCTGCTCGCCGTGGACGCGCGGGTGGGGCGCCTCGTCGGGCAGACGGGGCCCCGGATGGCGGATGCCTCCGACCGGGTCGTCGCCGCGCTGCCCGAGCCGGTGCTCGCCGACGGCCACGTCTACGCCGCCGCCCCCGACGGCACGGTCTTCGCCGTGGACGGCCGGGACCCGGCGGACTGGTAGGGAGCACCACGCGCGCGTGCCCCACGGATGAGGGGCCGCGCGCGCGTGGTGCTGGTGTCGGGCCGGTGTCAGGCGAGCTTCGAGATGTCCCGCACCGCGCCCTTGTCGGCGCTCGTGGCCATGGCCGCGTACGCCTTCAGAGCCGCCGAGACCTTGCGGTCGCGGTTCTTCGGCGCGTACGTGCCGTTCAGTTCCCGCTCGCGGCGGGCCAGCTCGGCGTCGTCCACCAGGAGCTCGATCGAGCGGTTCGGGATGTCGATGCGGATGCGGTCGCCCTCCGCCACCAGGGCGATGGTGCCGCCCGACGCCGCCTCCGGGGAGGCGTGGCCGATGGAGAGGCCGGAGGTGCCGCCGGAGAAGCGGCCGTCGGTGATCAGGGCGCAGGCCTTTCCGAGGCCGCGGCTCTTCAGGTACGACGTCGGGTAGAGCATCTCCTGCATGCCGGGGCCGCCCTTGGGGCCCTCGTAGCGGATGACGACGACGTCGCCCTCCTCGACCTGCTTGGTGAGGATCTTCTCGACGGCCTCGTCCTGCGACTCGCAGACGACCGCCGGGCCCTCGAAGGTCCAGATGGACTCGTCGACGCCGGCCGTCTTGACCACGCAGCCGTCCACGGCGAGGTTGCCGCGCAGCACGGCCAGGCCGCCGTCCTTGGAGTAGGCGTGCTCGGCGGAGCGGATGCAGCCGCCCTCGGCGTCCTCGTCGAGGGCGTCCCAGCGCTCGGACTGGGAGAACGCCTCGGCGGAGCGCACGCAGCCGGGGGCCGCGTGCCACAGCTCCACCGCCTCCGCGGACGGGGAGCCGCCGCGGATGTCCCAGGTCTTCAGCCAGTCGGCCAGGGACGGGCTGTGGACCGAGTGCACGTCCTCGTTCAGCATGCCCGCGCGGTGCAGTTCGCCGAGCAGGGCGGGGATGCCGCCCGCGCGGTGCACGTCCTCCATGTAGTACGTGCGGTCCTTGGCGACGTTGGGCGCCACCTTCGCCAGGCAGGGCACGCGGCGCGAGAGGGCGTCGATCTCGGTCAGGCCGAACGGGACCTCCGCCTCCTGGGCGGCGGCCAGCAGGTGCAGGATCGTGTTGGTCGAGCCGCCCATGGCGATGTCCAGCGCCATCGCGTTCTCGAAGGCCGCGACGGTGGCGATGCCGCGCGGCAGGACCGTCTCGTCGTCCTGCTCGTAGTAGCGGCGGGTGATGTCCATGACCGTGCGGGCGGCGTTCTCGTAGAGCGCCCTGCGGGCCGTGTGGGTGGCGAGGACCGAGCCGTTACCGGGGAGGGACAGGCCGATGGCCTCGGTGAGGCAGTTCATCGAGTTGGCGGTGAACATGCCGGAACAGCTGCCGCAGGTCGGGCAGGCGTTCTCCTCGATGCGCAGGACGTCGGCGTCGGAGATCTGGTCGTTGGCGGCGTCCACCATCGCGTCGATCAGGTCCAGCGTGCGGACCGTGCCGTCGACCAGGGTGGCCCGGCCGGCCTCCATCGGGCCGCCGGAGACGAAGACCGTGGGGATGTTCAGCCGCAGGGCGGCGTTGAGCATGCCTGGGGTGATCTTGTCACAGTTGGAGATGCAGATCAGGGCGTCCGCGCGGTGCGCCTCGACCATGTACTCCACGCTGTCCGCGATCAGGTCGCGGGAGGGCAGCGAGTACAGCATGCCGCCGTGGCCCATCGCGATGCCGTCGTCGACGGCGATCGTGTTGAACTCACGCGGGATGCCGCCGGCCTCGACGACCGCCTCGCTGACGATCCTGCCCACCGGCGCGAGGTGGGTGTGGCCGGGGACGAACTCCGTGAAGCTGTTGGCGACGGCGATGATCGGCTTGCGGCCGATGTCCGCGCCCGGTACACCGGAGGCTCGCATCAGGGCACGTGCGCCCGCCATGTTGCGGCCGTGGGTGACTGTGCGGGACCTCAGCTCGGGCATCGTCGCTCGCTCCTTCAGACCTTCTCAGGGTGCCGGGGTCAGAGAGTTCTGACTCCGGTCGAGCGTACGCCGGTCATCCAGGGATCGGGACAGGGTGTCCGGATTGCGAGATACGTGTCTCGGCGCGGGAGCGGTGGGCCGCGGGTGCGTCAGGGGCCGGTCACCGACCGGTCAGATGCCCCTGCACCACCGGCGCCACCCGTCTGATGATCTGCTCGGGGTCCGCCGAGGCCAGCGGCTCCACCTTGATCACGTACCGGATCATCGCGATCCCGACCAGCTGGGCGGCGGCGAGCTCGGCGCGCAGCTCCGCGTCCGGCAGGTCGAGCTGCCCCGCGATCCTGCGCAGCAACTGGCTGGCGACCAGGCGACGGAAGACGCCGGCCGCGGCCTCGTTGTTGACTGCGGACCGGACGATCGCGAGCAGCGGGGTCCGGGTCACCGGGTTCTCCCACAGATCGAGGATCATCCGGGTCATCCGCTCGCCGACCTCCCCGACGGGAGCGTCGAGGACGGCGTCCCGGCCCTTGAGCGCGGGGGCGAAGGCGACCTCGACGGCCGCCTCGAAGACCTGTTCCTTGGTGCCGAAGTAGTGGTGGACCAGCGCGGAGTCGACGCCGGCCGACTTGGCGATCCCCCGTACGGAGGTCTTCTCGTACCCGCGTTCGGAGAACTCCTCGCGGGCGGCGTCCAGGATGCGGTCGCGGGTGCCGGCCGACTCCGTACGCGGAGGACGGCCGCGGCGCCGGGCGGTGCCGCTGCCACCGGGGGGCGTGTCCGGGCCGCCGGACGCGCTGACGTCGGTCATCGCCTCGGCGCCCAGAGCGCCGAAGACCCTGCGGGTCCTGTGGATCCCGTGGACCCGGACGCCAGGTGCAGGCGGGTGAACGCGAGCGCCTCCGCAAGGTCGGCCTCGCGCTCAGCGCTGGACATGGCGCGACGGGTGTTGACCTCGATGACGACATGGCCGTCGAAGCCGTCGGCCGCGAGGCGCTCCAGCACCTCGGCGCACGGCTGGTCGCCGCGGCCGGGCACGAGGTGCTCGTCCTTGGCCGAGCCCCGGCCGTCGGCGAGGTGGACGTGACCGAGGCGGTCGCCCATACGGTCGAGCATCCCCAGGGCGTCGGTGCGGGCGGTCGAGGCGTGACTGAGATCGATCGTGAAGTGGCGGTAGTCGTCCTTGGTGACGTCCCAGTCGGGGGCGTAGGCGAGCATCTCGCGGTCGCGGTAGCGCCAGGGGTACATGTTCTCCACGGCGAACCGCACATCCGTCTCGTCCGCCATCCGCCAGACCCCGTCGACGAAGTCGCGGGCGTAGTGGCGCTGCCAGCGGAAGGGCGGATGGACGACGACCGTGGTGGCCCCGAGCCGCTCGGCGGCGGAACGGGCCCGCTGGAGCTTGGTCCAGGGGTCGGTGGACCACACGCGCTGCGTGATGAGCAGGCAGGGGGCGTGCACGGCGAGGACGGGGATCCGGTGGTAGTCGCTGAGTCTGCGCAGCGCCTCGATGTCCTGGCTGACCGGGTCGGTCCACACCATGACCTCGACGCCGTCGTACCCGAGGCGTGCGGCGATCTCGAAGGCCGTCGCCGTCGACTCCGGATAGACGGAGGCCGTCGACAGAGCGACCTTCGCATCCGGGATGCGCACCGCTGGTTCTGCCACGAGGGACAGCGTACGGGGTGTGTTCGACGGGCGGGACGCGAGCGATGCGCTTCGGCCGGAGCCGTTCTTCCCCGCCGGAACGGCATGTCCGCAGGGCACGGGGCGCTTGTCCGGTGCCCTCGGCCGCCGGTCCGGGCACCCGCCGTGTGATCGATCTGACCGAACACGGGCCGCCCCTCACCCACCCGCCGCGCGGACGTCGCTACGCCGGGCCCATGTGGTCCAGGCGGCGCAGTATGACGCCCTCGCGCAGGGCCCAGGGGCAGATCTCCAGGCACTCCACGCCGAACAGGTCCATCGCGGCCTCCGCCACCAGGGCCCCGGCCACCAGCTGGCCCGCGCGGCCCTCGGAGACGCCGGGAAGCCCGGCGCGCTCGGCGGTGGTCATGCCGGACAGCCGCGACACCCAGCCCTCCAGGGACTGGCGCTTGAGCTCACGCGGGACGTACGGGCCCTCGGCGGAGCGGGCGGCGCCCGCGATGCGGGCGAGCTGCTTGAAGGTCTTGGAGGTGGCCACCACGCGGTCGGGCGGGCCGAGGCGGCTGAACTCGCCGACCGTACGGGCGATCTCCGCGCGGACGTGCCGGCGCAGCGCGCGGACGTCGTCCGGTACCGGCGGGTCGCCGGGCAGCCGGGCGGTGGTGAGACGGCCGGCGCCCAGCGGCAGCGACACCGCGGCGTCGGGCTCCTCGTCGATGCCGAAGGCGACCTCCAGAGAGCCGCCGCCGATGTCGATGACCAGCAGCTTTCCCGCCGACCAGCCGAACCAGCGACGGGCGGCGAGGAAGGTGAGCCGGGCCTCCTCCGCGCCGGTGAGGACCTGGAGCTTGACGCCGGTCTCCTCACGCACGCGTGCGAGGACGTCGTCGGCGTTGCGGGCGTCACGCACCGCCGACGTCGCGAACGGCAGCAGTTCCTCGACGCCCTTGTCCTCGGCGGCCTGGAGCGCCCCCCGGACGACCGAGATCAGCAGGTCCGTCCCGTCGGCACCGATCTCTCCGTCGGCGTCCAGCAGCTGGGCGAGGCGCAGGTCCGCCTTGTGCGAGTGGGCGGGCAGCGGGCACGCCCCGGGGTGCGCGTCCACCACCAGCAGATGCACCGTGTTCGAACCCACGTCGAGGACACCGAGTCTCATGTATTGCACGCTACTGCCCGCCGGGCGGCGTGAACCCCGCTCCACGCAACTCGAGCCGGTGCCGGACAGTGAGATGGGCGACTTACCCTGGACGGGTGCCAAAGACGAAAAAGGCGAAAACCGAGAAGACCGAGAAGGCGGACATGAAGACCAAAAAGGTCGTCGGTCCTTCCCAGGTGCCGTCGGATGTTCCGCCGAACGACGAGAAGGGCCTCGACTTCGCGCGGGCGTGGGTGGAGTTCCCCGATCCGGCGGACGACGAGCAGGTGTTCCGCTGCGACCTGACGTGGCTGACCTCTCGCTGGAACTGCGTTTTCGGCAGCGGCTGCCAGGGCATCCAGGCGGGCCGCGCGGACGACGGCTGCTGCACCCTGGGTGCGCATTTCTCGGACGAGGACGACGAGAAGCGGGTCGCAGGGCACGTCGCGCGGCTCACTCCGGACATCTGGCAGCACCACGCCGAGGGCACCCGGAACGGCTGGGTCTCCGAGGACGAGGACGGCGACCGTCAGACCCGGCCGTTCCAGGGCTCGTGCATCTTCCAGAACCGGCCGGGCTTCGCCGGTGGCATGGGCTGCTCGCTGCACATCCTCGCCCTGAAGGAAGGCCGCGAGCCGCTGGAGACCAAGCCGGACGTGTGCTGGCAGCTTCCGATCCGGCGGACCTACGACTGGATCGACCGGCCCGACGACACGCGCGTGCTGCAGGTTTCCATCGGCGAGTACGACCGCCGCGGCTGGGGTCCGGGCGGCCACGACCTGCACTGGTGGTGCACATCGGCGACCTCGGCGCACGGCGCGGGCGATCCGGTGTACGTCTCCTACCGGGCGGAGCTGACCGAGCTGATGGGCAAGGCCGGCTACGACCGGCTGGCCGAGCTGTGCGAGGAACGGCTGGCCTCGCAGTTGCCGCTGGTGGCACCGCATCCGGCGGATCCTTCCTGAGGCCTCGCTCCGTCTCCCGGGGCGCCGGGCTCCGGGCACGCGGCACGGAGCCCGCAGAACACACGGCGCACCCGGCACACACGACACACAGCACGGTGCACGCGTCAGGACGCGGACGGGCTCGCGTCGCCGCCGCCGGCGGACGGTGACGCCGAGTCCGCGGGTGCGGTGGGGGACGAGTCGCCCGGTGCCGGGTCGGTGGGCTCCGGCTCGGTGGGCTCCGGCTCGGGGGACGAGGGGGACCCGCTCGGGTCGGGCTCCGAGGGGGCCGGTGACGTGGGCGTCGGATCCGGGGCCTGGGACGACGGCGGCGGGCCCCCCGGCTCGCCGGGGCCCGGGGGAGGGGCGCTCGGGGAGCCGGGGTGCGTGGTCCCCGGGCTTCCGGGACGACCGGAGTGCGAGCCGCCGGGGGCGGAGGGGCCGGGGGCCGGGCCGTGGCCGGTGATGGTCACCACGGCGCCGGCGGGTGAGACCGCCACCCGCGCGCTCCAGCGGCCGGACGGCTCGCGCAACTGGTCGACGTACACCCTGATCGTCAATGACCGGCCCGGTCGGAGCGTCCCCGACGACTGGCTCAGGTACAGCCAGGACACACCCGTCGACGCGGACCAGCGGACCGGGGCGGAGCCCCTGGCGCTCAGTGTGATCAGCGTGGTGTCACCGCTGCGACCTGCCGTGACGCCCAGCGCGGCGGCGTCCGTACGGCCGGCCCCGGTGACGTCGACGACCTCCACGGACACGTCGGCCTCGCTGTCCTTGCCGTTCCTGCCGTCCTTGCCGTCCTCGCCGTCCTCGCCGAAAGGGCCCCCCGGCCGGGTGCCGGCGTTGCCGGCGTTCTCGTAGCCGCCCACTCCCTCGCCGTCCAGCTCGACAGGCGTGTCGGCTTCCCGCGCGGAGGCGGAGCGGCCGTCCCCGGCCTCGCCGACGGGGGTGCCCCGGTAGGCGGCCCACAGCGCGAGCACGGGGGCCGCGACGACGGTGGCGACGACGGTCGTCGTGACGGCACGCGCGCGCAGCCGCTCTCTTCGCGCGATCCGGTCCTTGGGATCCATCGGGAAGCCGCGCCGGTCGAAGCGGGGCGCGGCACCACGCGCGCGGCGATGCCGCGCCATCGCCGCGCGCAGGGCGGCGTCGGGAACCGCCAGGACGGGCAGTTCGTCGGGGGTGACGCTGGTGCCGGGCCAGTGGCCGGGGACGGCGTGCTCGGCGGTACGGCGGCAGCGCGGGCAGTCGTCGACGTGCCGGACGAGTTCGCGGCGCAGCGTACTGCTGAGCACGAGCCGGTTGTCGCCGGTGAGGTGCGCCACGCCCCGGCAGGCACCGGCCTCGACGACGGCGAGCACCGCGCGGGTGCGCTCGACCTCGCAGGCGGCGGAGGCGAGCAGGTCGCGGGCGGCGACGGGTTCCATGCCGAGCACGGCGGCGACCTCGGGGGCACCGAGGTGGTGGCGGACGGCGAGTTCGAGCGCCTCGCGCTGCTCCGGTGTGGTGCCCGCGGCCTCCGGCCAGGCCAGCAGGGCCAGCTCACCGCGCCGCTGCTCCTGGACCTCCTCGGAGACGGCCGGGGCGGTGGCGGTCCGGTCCGGCCGTCTCCGGCCGCCGCGGCCCGCCGCATGGGTGAACTGCCGTTCCTGCCGGGCCTCGGTCAGCTTGCGCAGACACGCCCAGCGGGCCAGCGCGTACAGCCAGGCCCTGCGGTCCCCGGCCGCGTCCGGGGCCTGCCGGCCGCGGCGCTCCGCGAGCGTGAGGACCTCGGCCAGGGCGGCGGTCGCCGCGTCGTGGTCGCACAGCACGGACAGGCAGTAGGTGAACAGGCCGTCCAGGTACGGTTCGTGGCATACCGGCGGCCGGTGCGCCAGCGTGCGGGCGGCCCCCCGGTCGCGCACCTCCCGGTGCGCCCGGTGTACGCCGGTCATGCGGGGCGGGATCTCCGGGCCACTGCTCATCATTCGGCGACCGTAGGCGGCCGGGGGTGGCCCCTTCCGGAGCCCTGCGCAGTTTTAATCCGTACGGGTGAAACGATCCCTCAATCGGGGACAGGAACCTTTCACCTCACGGTCGGCCGGGTCCCGCGCGGCGGGCTCCGGTCCGCGTTGTCAGTGGCGGGGGCTACCGTTTCGACCATGGCTGCCCGTACCAAGACCACCAAGGACCGACCGTCCTACCGCTGCACCGAGTGCGGCTGGCAGACGGCCAAGTGGCTCGGCCGCTGCCCCGAGTGCCAGGCATGGGGGACGGTCGAGGAGTACGGCGTGTCCGCGGTCCGCACGACGGCCCCGGGGCGGGTCACCACCTCCGCCCTGCCCATCGGCCAGGTGGACGGCCGCCAGGCCACGGCCCGCTCCACCGGTGTTCCCGAGCTGGACCGGGTGCTCGGCGGCGGACTGGTCCCGGGCGCCGTCGTCCTCGTCGCGGGCGAGCCGGGCGTCGGCAAGTCCACGCTCCTGCTGGACGTCGCGGCCAAGTCGGCGAGCGACGAGCACCGCACGCTCTACGTGACGGGCGAGGAGTCGGCGAGCCAGGTCCGGCTGCGGGCCGACCGTATCCACGCCATCGACGACCACCTGTACCTCGCCGCCGAGACGGACCTGTCCGCCGTGCTCGGCCACCTCGACGCGGTCAAGCCGTCCCTGCTGATCCTCGACTCGGTGCAGACGGTCGCCTCCCCGGAGATCGACGGGGCGCCGGGCGGCATGGCCCAGGTCCGCGAGGTGGCCGGCGCGCTGATCCGGGCCTCCAAGGAGCGCGGGATGTCCACCCTCCTGGTGGGCCACGTCACCAAGGACGGCGCGATCGCGGGCCCGCGGCTGCTGGAGCACCTGGTGGACGTGGTCCTGCACTTCGAGGGCGACCGGCACGCGCGCCTGCGCCTGGTCCGGGGCGTCAAGAACCGCTACGGCACGACCGACGAGGTCGGCTGCTTCGAGCTGCACGACGAGGGCATCACCGGTCTGGCCGACCCCAGCGGGCTGTTCCTCACCCGCCGTGCGGAGCCGGTCCCGGGCACCTGTCTGACGGTGACACTGGAGGGCCGCCGCCCCCTGGTCGCCGAGGTGCAGGCGCTCACCGTCGACTCGCAGATCCCCTCCCCCCGCCGCACCACGTCCGGACTGGAGACCTCGCGCGTCTCGATGATGCTCGCGGTCCTCGAACAGCGCGGCCGCATCAGCGCCTTGGGCAAGCGCGACATCTACTCCGCGACGGTCGGCGGGGTGAAACTCTCCGAGCCTGCGGCGGATCTGGCCGTCGCGCTCGCCCTGGCGTCTGCGGCGAGCGACACCCCGTTGCCCAAGAACCTGGTCGCGATCGGCGAGGTGGGCCTCGCGGGCGAGGTCCGGCGGGTCACGGGCGTTCAGCGGCGGCTGTCCGAGGCGCACCGGCTGGGCTTCACGCACGCGCTCGTGCCGGGCGATCCGGGCAAAATCCCGTCAGGGATGAAGGTTCTGGAAGTCGCGGACATAGGGGATGCTCTGCGCGTCCTTCCGCGCTCCCGTCGCCGAGAGGCCCCACGGGACGAGGAGGACCGCCGGTAGACTTTGCCCTGGTCTCGCCCGTCCGTACGAACCGAGTGCGCGAAACAGGGGCGCCCCAGACATCGCGACCGGAGGAGTGCAGTGGCAGCCAACGACCGGGCAGCAGCTCCCGGAAAGTCCGGCGGGAGCGCCGGTTCCGATCGCCAGATGCGCGCCTCGCTGAGTGCCGTGGCACCCGGTACCACCCTCCGTGACGGCCTGGAGCGCGTGCTGAGGGGCAACACCGGTGGTCTCATCGTGCTCGGTTCCGACAAGACCGTCGAGACGCTGTGCAGTGGCGGCTTCGTCCTGGACGTCGAGTTCACCGCGACCCGGCTGCGCGAGCTGTGCAAACTGGACGGCGGCATCGTCCTGTCGTCCGATCTGTCGAAGATCCTTCGGGCCGGCGTCCAGCTGGTACCGGACCCGACGATCCCGACCGAGGAGACCGGCACCAGGCACCGTACCGCCGACCGCGTCTCCAAGCAGGTCGGCTTCCCGGTCGTCTCGGTCTCCCAGTCGATGCGCCTGATCGCGCTGTACGTCGACGGCCACCGCCGTGTCCTGGAGGACTCGGCGGCGATCCTGTCCCGCGCCAACCAGGCGCTCGCGACGCTGGAGCGCTACAAGCTCCGCCTCGACGAGGTCGCCGGCACCCTGTCGGCGCTGGAGATCGAGGATCTGGTGACCGTGCGGGACGTCTCGGCGGTCGCGCAGCGGCTGGAGATGGTGCGCCGCATCGCCACCGAGATCACCGAATACGTGGTCGAACTGGGCACCGACGGCCGCCTCCTCGCCCTCCAGCTCGACGAGTTGATCGCGGGAGTGGAACCGGAGCGCGAGCTGGTCGTGCGGGACTACGTCCCCGAGCCCACCGCCAAGCGCTCCCGCACCGTCGACCAGGCCCTGCACGAGCTGAACGCGCTCCCCCAGGCCGAACTCCTGGAACTGTCGACGGTGGCCCGCGCCCTGGGCTACACCGGATCCCCCGAGACACTGGACTCGGCGGTCTCCCCGCGCGGTTTCCGGCTGCTGGCCAAGGTGCCGAGGCTGCCCGGCGCGATCATCGACCGCCTGGTGGAGCACTTCGGTGGCCTGCAGAAGCTGCTCGCCGCCAGCGTGGACGACCTCCAGGCGGTGGACGGCGTCGGCGAGGCCCGTGCCCGCAGCGTCCGGGAGGGCCTGTCGAGGCTGGCGGAGAGCTCGATCCTGGAGCGGTACGTCTAGCGGTCGGCCCGGCCCCTCCGGCCCGCTCCCGGCCCGGCCCGCTCCCGGCCGCTCCAGGTCCGGTTGAACCTCAGGCGCTCTCCAGCACGAAGGACGTCTGCACCTTCGCGAACCCCGGCGCCTTCGCCTCCACCAGATACGTACCGGCCTTCGCCGATCCCGCCGGCGGCGTCGCGCACTGCGCGGCGCTCGGCTTGCGGTCCCACTTCACGCCGTACGTGATGCTGTCGCCGGCCGGCACCCGGAAGACGAGGCTCCCCGGGCCCTCGGGACAGTCGTCCGACGCCCAGTACGCCTCGTCGCCGTCCGCCTGAGTGATCGTCAACACGGCGTTCTTCGGGCCGAGATCGACCTTGCAGTCGCTGCCGGAGATGTTCCGCGCGGTCAGCCGGAAGGTGGGCTTCGCGTCGGGCTCGTAGGCGTTGCGGACGCTGCGCAGACTGAACTTCACCGCGCTCGGGGTGCAGTTGGGCAGTCCGGACCCGGCCGGCAGCGCGTCACCCGCGCCGACCCCCGTCGAGGTACCGCTTTCGGAGCCGTCGGCATCGCTGCCGCCGGCGTCGCCACCGGCGTCGCTGCCGTCGTCGCCACCACCGGCACCGCCGTCCGAGCCGCCGCCGGAGTCACCGGGGTCGCCGTTCGCCCCGTCGTCCTCCGTACCGGTCCCGGACGAGGAGCCGCCCGAGTCCTCACCGCCCGACTCGTCACGTCCGCCCGGCGCCTGACTGATCGCCGGTCCCGAACTCGACGGTCCCGGAGCGATGGTGGACGGCGCGGGATTCTTGCCGTTGGCCCCGTTGTCGTGTCCGCCGTCGCCCCCGTCACCGGAGACGACGATCCAGGTGACGAGCAACGCCAACACCCCCAGCAGGGACAGCAGTACTGCCCTCCTACGCCAATAGATGGAGGAGGGAAGCGGCCCGACCGGATTGCGCAGAGATCCCACGGCGCAAACTGTACGAGAGATCCGGGCCGTCACCGGCCCCACCCGCCGCTGAGAGCCACAACTTTTCCGGATCATCATCCCGGAAACCGTCCACTGACCCCGCCTCTCGCCGGGCGCGGCGCGCGATGATCGCACAGTGTGACCATTTCTGCATCCTGTGCGCGATCCGTGACCGTGTGGCTCCGCGGGCGGCGAGCGGCACCGCCGACGCGGCACTCCGACGCCCGCGCGTTCGCGATCGCGGCCCTTGCACCTCTGGCCAGAGCCCTGTCGCCCGCTTGACGGGGTGGCGGAGTGCCCGTTCCCGTGGGTGGTCGTGGCAGGATCGAGGTGCCATGACTGCTCCCACCAAGCCCCCGCACAGCGGCACCGCCGAGACCACCGAGACCACCGAGACCGCCGACACCTCCGCCGACGACACAGCGCCCCGGTGTGCTCCCGGAGAGCCGCTGCACTCCCCCGTCATCGACTGGTTCGACGAGCACGCCCGGGATCTGCCGTGGCGGCGCCCGGAGGCCGGCGCGTGGGGGGTGATGGTCAGCGAGTTCATGCTCCAGCAGACCCCGGTGAACCGGGTCCTGCCCGTCTACGAACAGTGGCTGGCCCGCTGGCCGCGCCCCGCCGACCTCGCCGCCGAGGCACCCGGTGAGGCCGTCCGCGCCTGGGGCCGGCTCGGTTACCCGCGCCGCGCACTGCGGCTGCACGGAGCCGCCGCCGCCATAACGGAACGGCACGGCGGCGACGTACCCGCCGACCACGCACAGCTCCTGGCGCTGCCCGGCATCGGCGAGTACACGGCGGCCGCCGTGGCGTCGTTCGCGTACGGGCAGCGGCACGCGGTGCTGGACACCAATGTCCGCCGGGTGTTCGCCCGCGCGGTCACCGGTGTGCAGTACCCGCCGAACGCCACCACCGCCGCCGAGCGCCGGCTCGCCCGCGCGCTGCTGCCCGAGGACGAGTCGACCGCCGCGCGGTGGGCCGCCGCCTCCATGGAGCTGGGGGCGCTGGTGTGCACGGCGAAGAACGAGGCGTGCCACCGCTGTCCGATCGCCGCGCAGTGTGCCTGGCGGCTCGCGGACAAGCCGGCGCACCAGGGACCGCCACGGCGGGGCCAGACGTACGCGGGCACGGACCGGCAGGTCCGCGGACGGCTGCTGGCCGTGCTGCGGGAGGCGCACGGCCCTGTCCCGCAGGGGGCCCTGGACCGGGTGTGGCATGAACCGGTGCAGCGTGCGCGTGCACTGGACAGCCTCGTCGCCGACGGCCTGGTCGAGCCCCTGCCCGGCGGGCTGTACCGGCTGCCGCTGACCTGACGCACCGGCGGGTCGCCCGCTCCCCCGCGCACGGGTGTCCGCCGGCACCCCCGGTGCGGCCATATCGCCCCACACTCCCCCCAACCGTCCCACCTCTTTACCTCGTTCCTACTTCCGTTACACAACCGACGGACAGCCGACGGCCGGCCGCAGGCTGCCCCGCACAGTGCCGTGACAACACCTCCGTAACTTCGTTCCCGTGCCCTCCAGTCAGGGACACGACGACCACGGATCACAGCGGTGGGGACCGGGACGCACGGGCGGGCCGGCGCGGGGAGCGGAAGGGCGGATCACCATGGCGCAGGGCGAGGTGCTCGGGTTCGAGGAGTACGTCCGCACCCGGCAGGACGCGCTGCTGCGCAGCGCCCGCCGTCTGGTGCCGGACCCCGTCGAGGCGCAGGACCTGCTGCAGACCGCGCTGGCCCGGACCTACGGCCGCTGGGACGGCATCGCCGACAAGCGGCTGGCCGACGCCTACCTGCGCCGCGTCATGATCAACACGCGGACCGAGTGGTGGCGCGCCCGCAAGCTGGAGGAGGTGCCGACCGAGCAGCTCCCGGACGCCCGCGTGGACGACGCCACCGAGCAGCACGCCGACCGCGCACTCCTGATGGACGTGCTGGAGGTGCTCGCCCCGAAGCAGCGCAGTGTGGTGGTGCTGCGACACTGGGAGCAGATGTCCACGGAGGAGACGGCCGCCGCCCTCGGCATGTCGGCGGGAACGGTCAAGAGCACGCTGCACCGGGCGCTCGCCCGGCTCCGCGAGGAGCTGGAGGCCCGCGAACTGAACGCACGCGCGCTGGAGCATGAGGAGCGGGAGCGTTGCGCGGCCTGACCGGCGCGGGGCCCGACCGGGCCCGGAGAACCGCCCGGGCGGCGACCACGGTGACGTCCGTGCTCGCCGCCCTCGGCCTTGTCGCCACCGCCTGCGGTACGGGCGGCACCGGCGCACGGGACGAGGGGCCCGCGCACGCGGAGTCGGCGGCCGACGCCCGGTCGCCCGCTCCGTCCTACGCGGCCTCGCGCATGCCGGTCCCGGCCGGCGCCCGCGTGGACGCGGTGCGGCTGGTCAAGGGCGACCCGACGGTCTCGGCGGCGGTCAAGCGGGAGCTGAAGCCGTGCGTGGCCGACGAGTACCCCGTCGACGTGAGCTACGGGAACCTCACCGGGGGGACCGCGGACGATGTCGTCGTCAACGTGCTGACCTGCGGCGACGCGGTGGGCGTCGGCTCGTACGTGTACCGCGACCAAGGCGGCGCGTACCTGAACGTGTTCAGGACCGAGGAGCCGCCCGTGTACGCGGAGATCGACCGCGGGGACCTGGTGGTGACCATGCAGGTGTACGAGCGGGGCGACCCGGTGTCGAGTCCCTCCGGCGAGAACGTCATCACCTACCGCTGGACCTCGGGCCGGTTCGCCGAGAAGTTCCGTACCCACAACGACTACGGCAAGGTGGCGGGCACGGAGCCGACGCCGGCGCCCGACAGCTGAGGAGCACCGGCATGGCAGACCAGACCCACGTGCTGTTCGTCGAGGACGACGACGTCATCCGCGAGGCCACCCAACTCGCCCTGGAGCGGGACGGCTTCGCGGTCACCGCGATGCCCGACGGGCTGTCCGGCCTGGAGGCGTTCCGGACGGACCGGCCCGACATCGCGCTGCTGGACGTCATGGTCCCCGGCCTCGACGGCGTCAGCCTGTGCCGGAGCATCCGCGACGAGTCGATGGTTCCGGTGATCATGCTGTCGGCGCGTGCGGACTCCATCGACGTCGTCCTGGGCCTGGAGGCGGGCGCCGACGACTACGTGACCAAACCGTTCGACGGTGCCGTCCTGGTCGCCCGCATCCGTGCGGTGCTGCGCCGCTTCGACCGGGCGAACGGCGGCCGGCAGGATCCGGCGGCCGCGGACGACGGGGGCGTACTGGCCTTCGGCGAGCTGGAGATCGACACCGTGGGCATGGAGGTGCGGCGGGCCGGGGAGCCCGTGTCGCTGACACCGACCGAGATGCGGCTGCTGCTGGAGTTCTCGTCGGCGCCGGGCACCGTGCTCTCCCGCGACCGACTGCTCGAACGCGTGTGGGAGTACGGGTGGGGCGGCGACACCCGGGTCGTCGACGTCCATGTGCAGCGGCTGCGCGGGAAGATCGGCCAGGACCGCCTCGAGACGGTCCGCGGCTTCGGCTACAAACTGAAGGCCTGAGTACGGACATGCGGGGGTACTTCCGGCGCCCGGTGCGAGCGGTTCTCGACCGGACGGGCATCCGGACCGGTCTGAGATGGAAGCTCAGTGCCGCCATCGCCCTGGTCGGCGCGCTGGTGGCGCTCGCGCTGAGCCTGGTCGTGCACAACGCGGCCCGGGTGTCGATGCTGGACAACGCACGCGATCTCGCCGACGAACGCATCATGGTCGCCCAGCGCAACTACGAGCTGTCCGGGCGGCTGAACTTCCCCAACACCAGGATCGACGACCCCGAGCTGCCGGCCGAGCTGCGGGCGAAGGTCGAGGCGGGCCGGCGCGCGACGTACGTGGCCGACCGGCCGGGCGGGACGCCGGACATCTGGGCGGCCGTACCGCTGCAGGACGGGCATGTCATGTCCCTGCACTCGGGCTTCACCGACCGCAGCTCGAACATCCTCAAGGACCTCGACCGGGCCCTGGTGATCGGCTCCATCGCGGTCGTCCTGGGCGGCAGCGCGCTCGGGGTGCTGATCGGCGGCCATCTGTCCCGCCGGCTGCGCAACGCGGCGAGCGCCGCCCACCGGGTCGCCAAGGGCGAGACGGACGTCCGGGTGCGCGAGGCCATCGGCGGGGTCGTCCTGGACGAGACCGACGACCTGGCCAGCGCGGTGGACGCCATGGCGGACGCGCTGCGGCAGCGGCTGGAGGCCGAGCGCCGGGTCACCGCCGACATCGCGCACGAACTGCGCACCCCGGTGACCGGCCTGCTGACCGCCGCCGAACTGCTGCCGCCGGGCCGGCCGACCGAACTGGTGCTGGACCGGGCGAAGGCCATGCGCACCCTGGTCGAGGACGTCCTGGAGGTGGCCCGGCTGGACGGCGCCTCCGAGCGGGCCGAACTGCAGGACATCCTGCTGGCCCGGTTCGTCACCCGGCGGATCGCGGCGAAGGACCCGGACGTCACGGTGCGCGTGGTGCACGAGTCGGAGGTCACCACCGACCCGCGGCGGCTGGAGCGGGTGCTCTTCAACCTCCTCGCCAACGCCGCCCGGCACGGCAGGCCGCCCATCGAGGTCTCCGTCGAGGGGCGGGTCGTCCGGGTCCGCGACCACGGGCCCGGCTTTCCCGCGGACCTGCTCGCCGAGGGGCCGAGCCGGTTCCGCACCGGCAGCGCGGACCGGGCCGGCCGCGGTCACGGCCTGGGCCTGACCATCGCGGCCGGGCAGGCCCGGGTGCTGGGGGCGCGGCTCACCTTCCGCAACGTACGACCGGCCGGCGCTCCGAAGAACGCGCCGGCCGAGGGCGCTCTCGCCGTGCTGTGGCTGCCGGAACACGCGCCGACGGACACGGGGAGCTACCCGATGCTGCCCCAGTGAGGGCCCGCCGCGGCGGGCACGCGGGCGCCCGAAAGCCCTCCGGACGGGAGGAACCCGACGGAGGGCTTGGAGGACATACGCGGACGGTCAGGCCGGTTCGCTCATCGCGGTGCCGGGTCGGCCGCCCGGAGAGTGCGCAGCTCTGGGTACACGACGCTGGGTACGCGGGGCCGGCTCTCGGGGCGGGGTTCTCAGAGCTGGACGCCCTTGCCGCTCAGGAACTTCACCGGGTCGATGGCGGAGCCGTAGTTCGGGCTGGTCCGGATCTCGAAGTGCAGGTGGGGGCCGCTGGAGTTGCCCGTGTTGCCGGACAGGGCGATCTTCTGACCGGTCTTGACGACCTGGCCGGGCTGCACGTTCACCTGGGAGAGGTGGGCGTACTGGGAGTACGTGCCGTCGCCGTGGTTGATGACGACGGCGTTGCCGTACGCCGGACCGTCGCCGGCGCCGTTGCCGCCCGCCTTCACGACCGTGCCGCCGTGCGTGGCCACGACCTCGGCACCGTTCGGCACGGCGTAGTCCTGACCGCTGTGGGCGGACTGCCACATGCCGCCGGCCTGGGCGTAGCTCGCGGAGACCGTGTAGTTCTTCACCGGGCTGACCCAGGACGCCGCCTTCTGGGCGGTCTGGGCGACCTTCTTCGCCTCGGCCGCCTTCTTCGTCTCCGCGGCCTTCTTCGCCTCGACGGCCTTGGTCTGCGCGGCCTTGGCCTGGGCGGCCGCCTGGGCCTGCACGGCGCCGGCGCTGGCGCTGGTGGTGGCGGTGGTGGCGGTGGCGGCCGTGTTGTTGGCGGCGGCCGCGATCCCGACTCCCGCGACGGCCGAGACCCCGACACCGGCGGCCAGCACGGCAGCACGGGTGCGGAGGTGGGACGCGAGGAAGGAACGGGACGTGACGCGCTGGAACATCGAAACCTCATGGGGGAGGGGGCAGAGGAAAACCACCCGGCGAACAGGTCCGCGCCGCAGTGGCCATTCCTTGGTAACCCGTCCACCCACAAAGCCACAAAGGGTGCTTTCTACGATGGAAGGTCGTACTTCCTTCGTGAGATGTACGTCTCTTGACACATCCGACAGACAGGGCGAAAGCCCCATTTGAGGCTGATCGATCAGACATTTAACCTAAATGTCTGCTTTACTCCGCGACCTCTTGCCACTATTTCGGCTAGTACCGGACAAAACGCCTGTGCAGCATGTCACCGAGAACCCGGGCCGGACATTCCATAAATGTGGCGTGCGCCTCTAGCCGCCTACCGGCCGGTAACCCTACGGTTCCCCTCGCGCCACCCTCACAGACGAGCATGCGCACGACATGTTGACAGCGTTATGAGCGTGAGAGGACCCCCACCACATGAGAAGCCGACGCCCCTGGCTGCGCCGTGCATCGGTGACCGCCGTGTCCGCCACCGTCCTGATGGCCCTGGCCGTCCCCGCCCAGGCCTCGAGCACCTCCGGCACTCCCGTGACCACCACCACGGCGGCCGCCGCCCCGGCGCCCGCCACCGCGACAACCACGGCAACCGTGGCGGACGCCGCAGAGGCCGCAGACGTCTCAGCCGCCGCAGACGTCGACTACGAGACCTGGCAGCGGGACTGCCGGGCGGTCATGGACCAGGCCCTGCCCCAGCTGAAGCAGCGCATCGCGGCCCCGCGGCCGGGCGAGAAGCAGGCGATCGTCCTCGACATCGACAACACCGCGCTGGAGACCGACTTCGGGTTCAGCTTCCCGCAGCCCGCCAACGAGCCGGTCCTGGAGGTCGCCGAGTACGCCCAGGACCGCGGTGTCGCGGTGTTCTTCGTGACCGCCCGGCCGGGCATCATCCACGCCCCCACCGCCTTCAACCTCGACCACGCCGGATACGAGTCCGCCGGGCTCTACGTCCGCGGCTTCTTCGACCTGTTCCGGAACGTGGCCGAGTACAAGACGGCACAGCGCGTCGACATCGAGTCGAAGGGCTACACGATCATCGCCAACATCGGCAACAGCGCCACCGATCTGTCGGGCGGCCATGCCGAGAGGACCTACAAGCTGCCGGACTACGGCGGTCAGCTGTCCTAGGCACGGGGCATCCGGGCATGCGAAAGGGGCCGGTGCCCTGCTCGGGCACCGGCCCCTTTCGGCTGCCGTGACGCTTACGCTTCCTTGCTGAGGTTCGGGCCGGATCCACCGGCCGCCTGCTCGATCGGCGGGACGTCGGGCAGGGCCGACTTCTCCTCACCGCGGAAGGTGAAGGTGGCGGTCTCGCCCTCGCCCTCGGTGTCCACGACCACGATGTGACCGGGGCGCAGCTCGCCGAAGAGGATCTTCTCCGACAGCGAGTCCTCGATCTCGCGCTGGATGGTCCGGCGCAGCGGCCGGGCGCCCAGCACGGGGTCGTAGCCCCTCTTGGACAGCAGTTCCTTGGCGGACTGGGAGAGCTCGATGCCCATGTCCCGGTCCTTCAGGCGCTCGTCCACCTTGTCGATCATCAGGTCGACGATCGCGAGGATGTCCTCCGGGGTGAGCTGCGGGAAGACGACCACGTCGTCGACACGGTTGAGGAACTCGGGACGGAAGTGCTGCTTGAGCTCGTCCGACACCTTGTTCTTCATGCGCTCGTAGTTGGTCTTCTTGTCGCCCGCGGCGGCGAAGCCCAGGTTGAAGCCCTTGGAGATGTCCCGGGTACCGAGGTTGGTCGTCATGATGATGACGGTGTTCTTGAAGTCCACGACCCGGCCCTGGGAGTCGGTCAGGCGACCGTCCTCCAGGATCTGCAGCAGCGAGTTGAAGATGTCCGGGTGGGCCTTCTCGACCTCGTCGAAGAGGACGACCGAGAACGGCTTGCGGCGCACCTTCTCCGTCAGCTGACCGCCCTCCTCGTAGCCCACGTAGCCGGGGGGCGAACCGAAGAGGCGCGAGACCGTGTGCTTCTCGCTGAACTCCGACATGTCGAGGGAGATCAGCGCGTCCTCGTCACCGAACAGGAACTCGGCGAGGGCCTTGGACAGCTCGGTCTTACCGACACCGGACGGACCGGCGAAGATGAACGAGCCACCGGGCCGCTTCGGGTCCTTGAGCCCCGCGCGGGTACGGCGGATCGCCTTGGACAGCGCCTTGACGGCGTCGACCTGGCCGATGACCCGCTTGTGGAGCTCGTCCTCCATGCGCAGCAGACGCGAGGACTCCTCCTCGGTCAGCTTGAAGACCGGGATGCCGGTGGCCGTGGCGAGGACCTCGGCGATCAGGTCGCCGTCGACCTCGGCGACGACGTCCATGTCGCCGGCCTTCCACTCCTTCTCCCGCTTCGCCTTGGCGGCCAGGAGCTGCTTCTCCTTGTCACGCAGCGAGGCGGCCTTCTCGAAGTCCTGCGAGTCGATCGCGGACTCCTTGTCCCGGCGGACACCGGCGATCTTCTCGTCGAACTCGCGCAGGTCCGGCGGCGCGGTCATCCGACGGATACGCATCCGGGAACCGGCCTCGTCGATCAGGTCGATCGCCTTGTCCGGGAGGAAGCGGTCCGAGATGTACCGGTCGGCCAGCGTGGCCGCCTGGACCAGCGCCTCGTCGGTGATGGAGACGCGGTGGTGCGCCTCGTACCGGTCGCGCAGGCCCTTGAGGATCTCGATGGTGTGCGGCAGGGACGGCTCGGCGACCTGGATCGGCTGGAAGCGGCGTTCCAGGGCCGCGTCCTTCTCCAGGTGCTTGCGGTACTCGTCCAGCGTGGTGGCGCCGATGGTCTGCAGCTCACCGCGGGCCAGCATCGGCTTCAGGATGGAGGCCGCGTCGATGGCGCCCTCGGCGGCACCCGCACCGACCAGCGTGTGCAGCTCGTCGATGAACAGGATGATGTCGCCGCGGGTGCGGATCTCCTTGAGCACCTTCTTCAGGCGCTCCTCGAAGTCACCGCGGTAGCGGGAGCCGGCGACCAGGGCACCGAGGTCCAGGGTGTAGAGGTGCTTGTCCTTGAGGGTCTCGGGCACCTCGCCCTTGACGATGGCCTGGGCGAGGCCCTCGACGACGGCGGTCTTGCCGACACCGGGCTCACCGATCAGCACCGGGTTGTTCTTGGTACGGCGGGACAGCACCTGCATGACCCGCTCGATCTCCTTCTCGCGCCCGATGACCGGGTCGAGCTTGGACTCACGAGCGGCCTGGGTGAGGTTCCGGCCGAACTGGTCGAGGACCAGGGACGTGGAGGGGGTGCCCTCGGCAGGACCGCCGGCGGTGGCGGTCTCCTTGCCCTGGTAACCGGAGAGCAGCTGGATGACCTGCTGCCGCACCCGGTTCAGATCTGCGCCCAGCTTGACCAGGACCTGGGCGGCGACGCCCTCGCCCTCACGGATCAGGCCGAGCAGGATGTGCTCCGTACCGATGTAGTTGTGACCCAGCTGCAGCGCCTCGCGGAGCGACAGCTCGAGCACCTTCTTGGCACGGGGAGTGAAGGGAATGTGGCCGGACGGCGCCTGCTGTCCCTGGCCGATGATCTCCTCCACCTGCTGGCGGACCGCCTCGAGCGAAATCCCGAGGCTCTCAAGGGCCTTGGCGGCGACACCCTCACCCTCGTGGATCAGGCCCAGGAGGATGTGCTCGGTGCCGATGTAGTTGTGGTTGAGCATCCGGGCTTCTTCCTGAGCCAGGACGACAACCCGCCGCGCGCGGTCGGTGAACCTCTCGAACATCGTTAATCGCTCCTCAGAGCGGTCAGGCAGTGGGGGGAACTTCCCCTCCCTGTCCTTCCGCAGCTTAGTCCCGCAAGCGGGGACCGCTCATTCCAACTGCCGACACCCTCGATGGCCTCCTGACCCCGAACGCCGACATATGCTCCAACCCGATGGTGCGAGACGATGTTCCCGCAGGCCAGGTAGTTACCCCCATCTCCAGTACGCCCATGGCGAACGGAATACGTCCCCAGTCCTGCGTGTCGCCCCTCCCACTAGGGATGTCTTACCCGCTGCCACCGACAATCCATGCCGAGTGCACGGGTTCCCTCCGCTACGGGCGAACAACCTTGCATCTCCCTGCGCCCCCTCACACCCCCTTGTTCGACACTCTGTGCACACGCATACACACCTAGCGTAACCCGAACGGCCTTCCGGCGGTTGCGCTTGGCATGGTCGGCCCGAGCGAGCCAGGCGAACCGAACGAACCGAGCGCCCTGATCGACCCGGTCGACCCGGTCGATCCGGTCCGGCACTGGTACGAGAACGAACAGGGCTGGCCGACGGTGCCCGGGCAGCCGGTGCGTCTGTCGGTGGGGGTGCGCTTCGACGTCCTGGACGTACCCGCCGAGGCGGGACACGCGGCGCTGGAGCGCCTGCGGGGTGACGGGCGGCCGGGGCGGCGGCCAGGACCGGCGGCCGCGGGGTTTCCGGTGGCCCTGCAGCGCGGCCGGATGCTGTTGCTGGTGGCCGCGGGCAGCGCGGAGGAACTGCCGGGACTGCTCGACTGGCTGGAGTGGGGCACCCTGGCCCTCGACCTCGCCGCGATCGGCGAGGGCGGCCTCATCGACGCTCCGCCGCCTCCCGTGGCCGGCCGCGGCGCCGTCCGGCCGTCTGCGGGCCGCGCCGGTTCACAGGGGGCCGCCGTCTGGCTGCGACCCCCCGGGCCGGGGCGCGAGGTCGAGGCCTCGCTGCCGACGATGTCGGCGACGGGGGGCCGGGGCGCCGCCCCCGATCTCGTACGACTGGTAAGCACGGTGGCCACTCAGTGCCACCGCGTTCGACTGCTGCGCGCCTGCGACCGGCCGCCGGCCGGCGTGCGCGAGGCCGGTCGAACCGACGCTCAGCCGTTCGCCCGCTCGTAGGCCTCGCGAATGGCCGCGGGAACACGACCGCGGTCGTTGACCTCGTGGCCGTTCGCCTTCGCCCAGGCGCGGATCGCCGCGGTGTCCTGGTTGCCGCCGGAAGAAGCACGGGCCTTTCCGCGCCCACCCGAAGCACGGCCTCCCGTACGGCGGCCGCCCTTCACGTAAGGCTCGAGAAGGCCGCGGAGCTTGTCCGCATTGGCGGTGGTGAGATCGATCTCGTATGTCTTGCCGTCCAACGCGAACGTCACGGTCTCGTCCGCCTCGCCGCCGTCGAGGTCGTCGACAAGAAGGACCTGAACCTTCTGTGCCACCGGATTTCCTTTCATCGACAACTTGAGGACCGTGATGTACCGGCATCCGCCGTATCGCCGTCCCCTTGTTATATGAACTACTGCAGTACCTCGGAAAGCAAACCGCTTTTGACGAAAAAACACAAACCCCGGGGAGAGGTCCGCCGCCCTCCCACGACCCGGAAACGTGCGCGTTTCGGACATAGGGAACGAGGTCAAGGGTGCGATGCGGAATATGTCTTGGCGTTGCGCGGGGCCCTCCGCCGCACGGCATCGGGTACGGAACACCGGTACGGAACGGCGACGATCACAGATGCAGAAGCATCCGGCTGTTGCCCAGGGTGTTCGGTTTCACTCGTTCGAGACCCAGGAACTCCGCGACTCCCTCGTCATAGGAACGCAGCAGCTCGGTGTACACATCGGTGTCGACCGGTGTCTCACCGATCTCCACGAAGCCGTGCCTGCCGAAGAAGTCGACTTCGAAGGTCAGACAGAAAACCCGGCGAACACCGAGCCAACGTGCGGTCTGCAGCAACTTCTCCAGCAAGTGGTGGCCCACGCCGGCGCCCTTCAGTCCGGGCTTCACGGCGAGAGTACGGACTTCCGCGAGGTCTTCCCACATCACGTGCAGTGCGCCGCAGCCGACCACCTCGGCGTTGTCGTCCCGTTCCGCGATCCAGAACTCCTGGATCGCCTCGTAAAGCGTCACCGTTGCTTTGTCGAGCAGGATGCCCTTGCGGACGTAGGCGTCCAGGAGGCGACGCACGGCCGGGACATCGCTGGTGCGGGCCCGGCGGACGGTGATGGCTTTTGCGGTGACATCGGGGCTGTCTGCTGACATGAGCGGACGCTATCGCCCGCCGCGGCCCTCTGCGGAGGCGGGGTTCTCACCCGGAGGTTCCGCCGGGCCGGGTTGTCGAGCAGATCCGGGGTGTTCGGTCGGGCGGGGTTGTTCCGTCGTTTCCGGCAGCCCGACAACGCGTACCGCGTCCGTGAGGGACTGCCGCTGCTCCTCGCTCATCATGCCGAAGAAGGCGACGAGTGCGGCGGCGGCGTTGTCGCTCTGCGACCACGCCTCGTTCATCAGCGCGGCGGCGTAGGCGGCGCGGGTGGAGACCGCCTCATATCGATAGGCCCGGCCTTCCGCCTCACGGCGCACCCAGCCCTTCTGATGGAGATTGTCCAGAACGGTCATCACCGTGGTGTACGCGATGGACCGTTCCTTCTGCAGATCTTCCAGGACTTCCCGAACGGTCACCGGGCGGTTCCACTTCCACACCCGCGTCATGACCGCGTCTTCGAGTTCTCCCAATGGGCGAGGCACAACTGCACAGTAGTGGGAAATACCGCCCACTGCGCACCGAACGTGCTCGAACATCGGCGAACGCGAACAAAAAGGACGCACGACCCGTGCTCGACCACGCTCGAGTCGTACGCCCGGACCGGCTGCCGTACCCCCGGTCAGCCGTCGGCCCTGGCGGAGGACTGCCGGGCGCCCTCCGCGCGGGCGAGGGCCGCGTCCACGGCGGCGTCCTCCTTGGCCTTGTTGGCGCCGCCCTGGGTTTTCACGATCACCCGGATCACAGCGATGAAGAGGGCGGCCATGACGGCCGAGGGCAGCAACGCGGCGACGTATTCCATGGGTCCAGGGTAGCCAGGGCGCGGCGGACGGCCGGGCTGGGGTGGGCGCGGTGCGGCGGGTTTTTCAACACACGGCCAGCCGCCGGCCCGACGGGGGCGGAGCCGGCTTGCGGCGGGGGAAGACCTCACCCGGGGTGGGAAAGGGGCGGCCGGGCTTCGGCGCACCGGGGGCGGGAGCCGGGTCCGGCGCGGGCTCGGGCCGCGGGGCGGACGGCTCGCGGCCCGGCTTCTTCTCGGCCCTCTCGGGCTTCTCGGGCTTCTCGGGCTTCCCCGAGTTCTCGGTGCCCTCGGCGCCCTCGGCGTCCTGAGCCTGGCCGCCCGGCAGGGCGAGGAGCCGGGTGCGGGAGACCGGGACGCCGGGCAGGGGGGCGGCGACAGGGACCGCGCGGCCGGCGAGGCGGGCGCGTACGTCCTGCTCGGCGAGGAGCCGGCAGCGGTCCAGGAGGGCGGCGGCGGTGGGGTTGCCGCGCAGCGCCCGGAGCGCGGCGAGGTCGTCGGGGTCGGGGCGGTATCCGGCACCCAGCGCCTCCTCCAGGAGCGCGAGATAGCCGGCGGCGGTGCCGGGGAGGGCGGCGCGGTAGCGGCCGAGGTCGGCCACCAGGAAGGCGCGCAGCCTGGTGTACTCCCGCATCGCCTCGTCGAGGGAGTCGGCGAGGCGGAGGCAGTCCTGGACGTCTTCGGCCGAGGCGGACGTGGGGTGCAGGGCGAGGGCGAGGGCGCGGCGGAGCACACGCAGCTCCTCCGCGCCGAACGCCATGCCGCCGCGCGTTCCGTAGGGCGTGGGCATGCCGTGACGATACGCGCTAATCAGACAAACCTCGCATAGCGAATGGGTGTGGCGCGGGGCGTCCACCCAGGTGGAAGGCGTCCGCCCGCTCCCTCACATCCGCGACATGTTCCGTTCGTAGACCAGGCGCAGGCCGATGAGGGTCAGCCAGGGCTCGTGCTCGTCGATGACCGCGCTCTCACCCAGGACCATCGGCGCCAGTCCGCCCGTCGCGATGACGGTCACCTGGTCGGGGTCGTCGGAGAGCTCGCGGGCCATCCGGCGGGCGACACCGTCCACCTGTCCGGCGAAGCCGTAGACGATGCCGGACTGCATCGCCTCGACCGTGTTCTTGCCGATCACGCTCCGGGGCCGCGCCACCTCGATCTTGCGCAGCTGCGCGGCCCTGACCCCGAGGGCCTCCACCGAGATCTCGATGCCGGGTGCGATGACCCCGCCGACGTACTCCCCGCGCACCGAGATCGCGTCGAAGGTGGTGGCGGTGCCGAAATCGACGACGATCGCCGGGCCGCCGTAGAGCTCGTTCGCCGCGACCGCGTTGATGATGCGGTCGGCGCCGACCTCCTTGGGGTTGTCGAACTGGATCGGCACGCCCGTCTTCACGCCCGGCTCGACCAGCACCGCGGGCACGTCGCCGTAGTAGCGGCGGGTCACCTCACGGAGTTCGTGCAGGACGGAGGGGACCGTCGCGCAGATGGCGATGCCGTCGATGCCGTCACCCAGTTCGTCGCCGAGCAGGGGGTGCATGCCCATCAGGCCCTGGAGCAGGACCGCGAACTCGTCGGCCGTGCGGCGCGGATCGGTGGAGATCCGCCAGTGTTCGACGATGTCCTCGCCGTCGAACAGACCCAGGACGGTGTGCGTGTTGCCCACGTCGATCGTCAGCAGCATGACCGGCCCCTACTCCGCTGCCCGCAGGTCCAGGCCGATGTCCAGGATCGGCGAGGAGTGGGTGAGGGCGCCCACGGCGAGGTAGTCGACTCCCGTGTCGGCGTACGCCTTGGCGTTGCCGAGGGTGAGCCGGCCGGACGCCTCCAGCGCGGCCCGGCCGGCGACGATGGCCACGGCCTCCTCGCACTCACCGGGCGTGAAGTTGTCCAGCAGGATCAGGTCGGCGCCGGCGTCCACGACCTCACGGAGCTGGTGCAGGGTGTCGACCTCGACCTCGATCGGCACGTCGGGGAAGCGTTCCCGGACCGCCTGGAAGGCCTGGGCGACACCGCCCGCGGCGATGACGTGGTTGTCCTTGACCAGGGCCGCGTCGGAGAGCGACATGCGGTGGTTGACGCCGCCGCCGCAGCGCACGGCGAACTTCTCCAGGGAACGCAGACCCGGGGTGGTCTTGCGGGTGTCGCGGACCTCGGCCCGGGTGCCCTCCAGGACGTCCGCCCACGCGCGCGTGGCCGTCGCGATGCCCGACAGACGGCACAGGAGGTTCAGGGCGCTGCGCTCCGCCGTGAGGAGGTCCCGGGTGCGGGCGGTGACGGAGAGCAGCGTGTCGCCGGCCTCCACCCGGTCGCCGTCCTCCACGTGCCGTTCGACCTCGAACTCCGCCGTGCAGACCACCGACACGACGGCCTCGGCGATCCTCAGGCCCGCCACGACGCCCGCTTCCCGCGCGGTGAAGTCGGCGGTGGCGACGGCGTCCTCCGGGATGGTCGCGACCGTCGTCACGTCCACGCCGCCCGCCAGGTCCTCCTGGATGGCGACCTGGGCGATGTCCTCGACCTCCACCGGGTCCAGGCCGGCGTCGGCCAGGAGCTGGGCGAGCGCGGGGTCGAGGCCGCACTCCGTGTAGTCGTCGGAACCGTCGTATCCGTCGGGGTCCGCGCCGCAGGCGCAGCCGTCGCCGCAGCCACCGGACGGGGCGAGGGGAAGATCTGGGGTGGTCACGGCAGTCACTGCTCCTGGGGGGCCTGGAGGGGGAGGGTCGGGGGGAAGTCTGTGGCGTCGGTGGTGTGCGCCGCCAGCGTGCGGTCCGGGTTCAGCCGTACGACGATGTGCCGGCGCCAGGCGGTGTCGTCGCGCTCGGGCCGGTCCTCGCGCCAGTGGCAGCCGCGGGTCTCCTCGCGCTGCCGCGCGGCGGCGACCAGGACGCGGGCCACGCACAGGAGGTTGGTGGTCTCCCAGGTGTCGACGCCGGGCTCGGCGGTCTTGCCGTTCTCGTCGAGGGCATCGCGGGCGTCGGCGTGCAGCCGCTGGAGCCCGTCGGCGGCCCGGGCGAGCGAGTCGGCGGAGCGCAGCACACCGGCTCCCCGGGCCATGATCCGCTGGATGGTGAAGCGGGCCTCCGGGGGGAGCAGGGGGTGCCCGGGGCGGTCGGCCTGCGGGAGGGGCTGCGGCACGCGCGCGTGGAGGGTGTCCCCGGTCCGGCTCGCGGCGATGTCGGCGGCGATGCGCTCGGCGTAGACCAGGCCCTCCAGGAGGGAGTTGGAGGCGAGCCGGTTGGCGCCGTGCACGCCGGTGCAGGCGACCTCCCCGCACGCGTACAGGCCGGGCACGGTGGTACGGCCCCGCGAGTCGGTGCGGACGCCGCCGGAGGCGTAGTGGGCGGCCGGGGCGACCGGGACGGGCTCGGTGACCGGGTCGATGCCGTGGGCGCGGCAGGCCGCGAGGATCGTCGGGAAGCGGTGCTCCCACATCTCGGCGCCGAAGTGGCGGGCGTCGAGGTACATGTGCTCGGCGTCCCGCTCCCGCATCCGGCGCATGATGCCCTTGGCGACGACGTCGCGCGGGGCGAGTTCGGCGAGCTCGTGCTGCCCCACCATGAAGCGCACGCCGTCGGCGTCGACCAGGTGGGCGCCCTCGCCGCGTACCGCCTCGGAGACCAGGGGCTGCTGGCCCTCCGCGTCGGGGCCGAGGAACAGGACGGTCGGGTGGAACTGGACGAACTCGAGGTCGCTGACCTCGGCGCCCGCGCGCAGGGCCAGCGCCACACCGTCGCCGGTGGAGACGGAGGGGTTCGTGGTCGCGCTGAACACCTGGCCCATGCCGCCGGTCGCGAGCACCACCGCGGGGGCGTGCACGGCCCCCACGCCGTCGTGCCGGCCCTCCCCCATGACGTGCAGGGTCACACCCGCGGTGCGACCCTCGGCGTCCGTCAGCAGGTCCAGGACGAGCGCGTTCTCGATGGTGCGCATCCCGACCGCGCGTACGGCCTCCACCAGCGCGCGGGAGATCTCCGCGCCGGTGGCGTCCCCGCCCGCGTGCGCGATGCGCCGGCGGTGGTGACCGCCCTCACGGGTCAGTTCCAGGCCGCCCTCGGCGGACTCGTCGAAGTGGGCGCCGGTGGCGATGAGACGGCGTACGGCGTCGGGGCCCTCGGTGACGAGGATGCGGACCGCTTCCTCGTCGCACAGGCCCGCGCCGGCCACCAGGGTGTCGTCCCGGTGCTGCTCGGGGGTGTCGCCCTCGCCGAGGGCCGCGGCGATGCCGCCCTGGGCCCAGCGGGTGGAGCCGTCGTCGAGCCGGGCCTTGGTGACGACGACGGTGGCCAGCCCGGCGGCCTCGCAGCGCAGCGCCGCAGTCAGTCCGGCGACACCGGAGCCGACGACCACGACGTCCGCGTCGATGGACCACCCGGGCGCGGGCGCGTGCAGTCGTATGCCTGTGCTGGTCACGAGGCGGCTCCGAGAGTGCCGAAGGTCAGGGGGATGTTGTCGATCAGGCGGGTCGTCCCGACCCTGGCTGCCACCGCCAGGACGGCCTCGCCGGTGAAGCCGTCGCCGATCTCGGTGAAGTCCGAGGGGTCGACCAGGGCCAGGTAGTCCAGGGTGAGCGGCGGAGTGAGGCGGGCGGCCCCGTCGAGGACCTGGCGGGCGGCGGCACGGACGGCCGCCGGGCCGGCCGCCGTGGCGACGGCGTGCGCGTCGGCCGCCGCACGGGACTCGCCCAGCGCGCTGAGC
>NZ_JAESIF010000064.1:0-34950 GCF_016757295.1 Streptomyces sp. M2CJ-2
TCTCGGCTTCTCCCCCACTCTCGGCTTCGCTCGAGCGGGAGGGACCCCCATGAGCGGGGGGACCCCCATGAGCGGGGGCACCCCCATCGCCCCCGCTCACCGAAGCTGATGAGGGCGCCGTCGCTTTCCTGCGACGTGATCCGCCGGACAGGCCCTAGGCGGTTCCCCGCTGCTCGTCCTGCTCGATGCGCCAGCGCCCCACCTCGCGGTACTCCGAGTCGTAGATCTCCGCTCCGTCCCCGGGCCTCATCGGGTAGTGGCGCAGGTTCCCGCCCCAGTACCGCAGGATCCGCCCCAGCTCACCCACGGGATCCTCGGCCAACGCCTCGTCGTACATGCTCACTTCGAGAAGAAATCGCATGCCTTCGATTTTTTCATTGAACTCCCTTTTGAGACTTGGGTGAAAGGCGTGGGCGGCCTGTGGGAGGCGAGCATCGGAAAGTCTCAACCCGGGCTCAGGACGGGCGGGTCGCGACGACGCGGAAGCGGATGCCCGCGGCCCGCAGCCGCTCGATCAGCGCATCGCCCATCGACACCGCGGTGGTGACCTGTCCCGAGGTCGGCGGGAGGTCGTCGAAGGCCAGGCAGAGCGCCGCCTCGGCGAGCATCTTCGCCGTCTCGTCGTAGCCGGGGTCGCCGCCCGCGACCTCGGTGCGGACCCGCCGTCCGCCGCCCTCGCCCACGAAGCGGACGGTGAACCAGCTCCTGGCGCGCTTCTCGGGCCCCGGCCCCTCACCGGGTGCCAGCCGGCCGGACAGGCGGCGCCGCAGGGGCGGCAGTTGGGCCGCCGCGACCAGCGCGGCCACGGCCGCGACCCCGCCCACCGCGAACGGCAGGTGCCGGACGGCCGCGTAGTGCCGGTAGCGGAAGTCGGGCCCGTACCGGTCGAGCGCCTTCGCCGACCGGCGCACGATCCGCGCGTCGATGGTCGGCAGGGGCAGGGCCCAGGCGCCGACCTCGGGGGCGTAGCGCGGCCCGCCCGACGGCGCCGACACCCGGCGGCCCATCAGCCGCGGCTCGTGCCGCCGCCGGTCCCGGGCCGCCGCGCGGAGCTGCCGGGGCCGGGCGAACTGGCCCAGCGCCGAGGCGAAGGTCCCGCCCGAGAAGGCGGCGTCGGCGGTCACGAAACCGTCCACCGTCAGCGGCACCCCCTCCGGCAGCTGCCGCACGGTGAAATACGCGCCCAGGTCGTGCGGAACCGAGTCGAAGCCGCAGGCGTGCACCAGGCGCGCGCCGGTCTCCCGCGCGCGTGCGTCGTGGCGGACGTACATCAGGTCCACGAACTCCGGTTCACCGGTGAGGTCGAGGTAGTCGGTGCCGGTGTCCGCGCAGGCGGCGACGAGTTCCTCGCCGTAGGTCACATAGGGCCCCACGGTCGTGGCCACCACGCGCGCGTGCTCGGCGAGCGTGCGCAACGAGGCAGGGTCGGACACGTCCGCCCGCAGCACCCCGATCCCCGGATCGCCGGAGGACCGTTCCAGCCGCTCCCGCAGGCGCTCCAGCTTCTCGGGGGAGCGGCCCGCGATCGCCCAGCGCAGACCGGAGGGCGCGTGGGCGGCGAGGTACTCGGCGGTGAGCGTCCCGACGAAGCCGGTGGCTCCGAAGAGCACGATGTCGTAGGGACGGCCGTCCGTCCTGTTCATCCTGTTCATGACACCCCTTGTCGTGGCGTCCCCGGTGATCGTGACGCCCCTGGCTCCGCGGTCGTGCCGCTGTGAGTGGCCGAGGCTAGCGTGAGGGGTGCGGAACCCGACGGCCACGGTGGACACGCCGAGCCGAGCGCGAGCGCGGCGCGGACCGCGCCGTAGAGTGGCCGGGACGCATGGCCAAGCGCTTGCTCGGCCTCTTGTGCCGGATGGAACGTGTTCTTAGCATCACTGGTGTTACATCGGTTGTGTCACAGCTGGGGGTGCGATGACGGAGGTACCGGCGCAGGGGCCGCTCACCGGCGTGCGGGTGGTCGAGCTGGCCGGGATCGGCCCCGGCCCGTTCGCCGCCATGCTCCTCGCCGACCTGGGCGCCGACGTCGTCCGGGTGGACCGCCCCCGCGCCCCGGTGCTCGCGATCGAGGCCGCGTACGACGTCACCAACCGCAACAAGCGCTCCGTGGTCGTCGACCTGAAGGCCCCCGACGGCGCCGACCGCGTCCTCGACCTGGCCGAACGCGCCGACATCCTCCTCGAGGGCTACCGCCCCGGCGTCGCCGAGCGCCTCGGTGTCGGCCCCGGGGACTGCCACGCCCGCAACCCGCGCCTCGTCTACGGCCGCATGACCGGCTGGGGCCAGCAGGGCCCGCTCGCCGACCGCGCGGGGCACGACATCGCGTACATCGCCCGCACCGGCGCCCTCGGCATGATCGGCAGCCCCGACCGGCCACCGGCCGTACCGGCCAACCTGCTCGGCGACTACGCGGGCGGCTCCCTCTACCTCGTCGTCGGCGTCCTCGCCGCGCTGCACCACGTGCGCGCGGGCGGCACCGGGCAGGTCGTCGACGCCGCCGTCGTGGACGGCACCGCCCACCTGTCCGCGATGATCCACGGCATGCTCGCCGCCGGCGGCTGGCAGGACCGGCGCGGCGGCAACCTCCTCGACGGCGGCTGCCCGTACTACGGCACCTACGAGACGGCCGACGGCGGGTACCTCGCGGTCGGCGCGCTGGAGCCGCAGTTCTACGCCGAGTTCCTGCGGCTCCTCGGCGTCGAGGACCAGGCGGACGCCCACGCGGACGTCACCCGGTGGCCCGCGCTCCGCGAGCACGTCGCCGCCCGCTTCAAGGCCCGTACCCGCGACGAGTGGACCGCCGTCTTCGACGGCTCCGACGCGTGCGTGGCCCCCGTCCTGTCGTTGCGTGAGGCCCCGCACGACCCGCACCTCGCCGCCCGCGGAACCTTCACCGACCACGACGGCATCACCCAGCCCGCACCGGCCCCGCGCTTCTCCGCCACCCCCACCACCGTGCGCACCGGGCCCGCCCGGCCGGGCGCCGACACCGACGACGTGGCCCGAGACTGGGACGTCCCCCGACTGTCGTCCGCGCCCCGAGACCCTCAGCGATCCGCGCCCCGAGACCCTCAGCGAAAGGCCACCCCGTGAGCACCGAAGCGTACGTGTACGACGCGATCCGCACCCCGCGCGGTCGCGGCAAGGCGAACGGCGCCCTGCACGGCACCAAGCCCGTCGACCTGGTCGTCGGCCTCATCCACGAGATCCGCGACCGTTTCCCCGGCCTCGACCCGGCCGCCGTCGACGACATCGTGCTCGGTGTCGTGGGCCCCGTCGGCGACCAGGGGTCCGACATCGCCCGGATCGCCGCCATCGCCGCCGGACTGCCCGACACCGTCGCCGGCGTCCAGGAGAACCGCTTCTGCGCCTCCGGCCTGGAGGCCGTCAACCTGGCCGCGGCCAAGGTCCGTTCCGGCTGGGAGGACCTCGTGCTGGCCGGCGGCGTGGAGTCGATGTCCCGGGTGCCCATGGCCTCCGACGGCGGAGCCTGGTTCAACGACCCGATGACCAACCTCGCCACGAACTTCGTCCCCCAGGGCATCGGCGCCGACCTGATCGCCACCATCGAGGGCTTCTCGCGCCGGGACGTCGACGAGTACGCGGCCCTGTCGCAGGAGCGGGCGGCCACCGCGTGGAAGGAGAACCGCTTCGCGCGGTCCGTCGTGCCGGTGAAGGACCGCAGCGGACTCGTCGTCCTGGACCACGACGAGCACCTGCGCCCCGGCACCACCGCCGACTCCCTCGCGGGGCTCAAGCCGTCCTTCGCGGACATCGGCGAGCTGGGCGGCTTCGACGCGGTGGCGCTGCAGAAGTACCACTGGGTGGAGAAGATCGACCACGTCCACCACGCGGGCAACTCCTCCGGCATCGTGGACGGCGCCGCCCTCGTCGCCATCGGCTCCAAGGAGGTCGGTGAGCGGTACGGGCTCACCCCGCGCGCGCGGATCGTCTCCGCCGCCGTGTCCGGCTCCGAGCCCACCATCATGCTCACCGGGCCCGCCCCCGCCACCCGCAAGGCGCTCGCCAAGGCCGGGCTGACCGTCGACGACATCGACCTCGTCGAGATCAACGAGGCGTTCGCGGCGGTCGTGCTGCGCTTCGTGAAGGACATGGGCCTGTCGCTGGACAAGGTCAACGTGAACGGCGGCGCCATCGCGCTCGGTCACCCGCTCGGCGCAACCGGCGCGATGATCCTCGGCACCCTCGTCGACGAACTCGAACGCCAGGACAAGCGCTACGGCCTCGCCACCCTGTGCGTGGGCGGCGGCATGGGCATCGCCACCGTCGTCGAGCGCATCTGAACCCCGGCGACCCACACGCGACTTCTACGGAGACCCCTCATGACCGAGAGCACCACCATCCGCTGGGAACAGGACGACACCGGCGTCGTCACCCTCGTCCTCGACGACCCCGACCAGTCCGCGAACACCATGAACCAGGCGTTCCGCGACTCGCTCGCCGTGATCACCGACCGCCTGGAGGCGGAACTCCGGGCCGACCCGGACTCCATCCGCGGCATCATCCTCACCTCCGCCAAGAAGACCTTCTTCGCGGGCGGCGACCTGCGCGACCTGATCCGGGTCACCCCCGACACGGCGCAGGACCTGTTCGACGGCGGCCTGGCGGTCAAGCGGCAGCTGCGCCGCATCGAGACGCTCGGCAAGCCGGTCGTCGCGGCGATCAACGGCGCCGCCCTGGGCGGCGGTTACGAACTCGCCCTGGCCTGCCACCACCGCGTCGCCCTCGACGCCCCCGGTTCCAGGATCGGCCTGCCCGAGGTCACCCTCGGCCTGCTCCCCGGGGGCGGCGGCGTCGTCCGCACCGTCCGCCTGCTCGGCATCACCGACGCCCTGCTGAAGGTGCTGCTCCAGGGCACCCGGTACAGCCCGCGACGCGCCCTGGAGAACGGCCTCGTCGACGAGGTGGCCGACACCCACCAGGAACTGCTGGACAAGGCCCGCGCCTTCATCGACGCCCACCCCGAGTCCGCCCAGCCCTGGGACCGGCCCGGCTACCGCATCCCCGGCGGCACCCCGTCCCACCCCAAGTTCGCCGCCAACCTGCCCGCCTTCCCGGCCAACCTGCGCAAGCAGACGAACGGCGCCCCCTACCCGGCGCCGCGCAACATCCTGGCCGCCGCCGTCGAGGGCGCCCAGGTCGACTTCGAGACCGCCCAGGTCATCGAGGCCCGCTACTTCGTCGAGCTGGCCGCCGGACAGACGTCGAAGAACATGATCCAGGCGTTCTTCTTCGATCTCCAGGCCGTCAATGCCGGAGCCAACCGACCCCAGGGCGTCGAGCCCCGCCAGGTCCGCAGGGTCGCCGTGCTCGGCGCCGGGATGATGGGCGCCGGCATCGCCTACTCGTGCGCACGCGCGGGCATCGACGTCGTCCTGAAGGACGTCTCCCTGGAGGCGGCCGTGAAGGGCAAGGGCTACTCCGAGAAGCTGTGCGCCAAGGCCGTCTCCCGGGGCCGGACGACCCAGGAGAAGGCCGACGCGCTGCTCGCGCGGATCACGCCCACCGCCGAGGCGCAGGACCTGGCCGGCTGCGACGCGGTCATCGAGGCCGTCTTCGAGGACACCGCCCTCAAACACAAGGTGTTCCAGGAGATCCAGAACGTCGTCGCCCCCGACGCCCTCCTGTGCTCCAACACCTCCACCCTGCCCATCACCGCCCTCGCCGAAGGCGTCGAACGCCAGGACGACTTCATCGGGCTGCACTTCTTCTCGCCCGTCGACAAGATGCCGCTCGTCGAGATCATCAAGGGCGATCGGACGGGGGACGAGGCGCTCGCCCGCGCCTTCGACCTGGTCCGGCAGATCAAGAAGACGCCGATCGTCGTCAACGACTCGCGCGGCTTCTTCACCTCACGCGTCATCGGGCAGTTCATCAACGAGGGTGTCGCCATGGTCGGCGAGGGCGTCGAGCCCGCATCCGTCGAACAGGCGGCCGCCCAGGCGGGCTACCCCGCCAAGGTGCTGTCCCTGGTGGACGAGCTGACCCTCACCCTGCTGCGCAAGATCCGGACCGAGTCCAGGCGGGCCGTCGAGGAGGCCGGCGGCACCTGGACCGGGCACCCCGCCGACGCCGTCGTCGACCGCATGGTCGACGAGTACGGCCGCTCCGGCCGCGCCGCCGGCGCCGGCTTCTACACGTACCGGGAGGACGGCGGGCGCGACGCCCTGTGGCCCGGCCTGCGGGAGCACTTCACCAAGCCCGGCCACGAGATCCCGTTCCGGGACATGCAGGAGCGGATGCTGTTCTCCGAGGCGCTGGACACGGTCCGGCTGCTGGAGGAGGGCGTGCTGACCTCAGTCGCCGACGCCAACATCGGCTCCGTCCTCGGCATCGGCTTCCCCGGCTGGACCGGCGGCGTCCTGCAGTACATCAACGGCTACGACGGATGCGCCGGGGGAGAGACGGGCCTGCCCGGATTCGTGGCACGCGCGCGTGAACTCGCCGAGCGCTACGGCGAGCGCTTTGCACCGCCGGCGCTGCTGGTGGCCAAGGCGGAGAAGGGGGAGCGGTTCACGGACGCCGGCTGAGGCGCCCGAGGAGCCCTGGCGGGGGGACGGGAACGGCGGGCCCGTCCCCCCCGGCCCGTCTCCTGCCCGCCCCCTCGTCCGTCCCCCCCGTCCGTCCTCGCCTCCCCGTTCATTCCCCGCCGTCGAGCCACTCCCGCAGCTCCTCGCGCAGCGACCGCTGGAACGACGTCAGCAGCGCCTGCACCACGAGCGGATGCATATGGGCGGACAGCGATCTCACGTCCCGCGTGTCCCGCTCCGCCACCGCGTCCCGCAACAGACGCGACAGGTCCTGGGCGGCCGCACGCGCATGCCCGGTGAGCGCCGCGCGGGCGGCGAGGATCGTCTCGTGCGTCAGCGGTACGTCCAGCAGCTCGAGGCCGAGCCGCAGCAGACCCGCGTCGACCCGGAAGTCCTCGCCCTCCCGCTCGACGACGTCCAGCGCGGCCAGCCGCCGCAGATCCTCCTCGTCCAGCGCCCGCCCGGCGCGCCGCTCCAGCTCCTCGCGCGACACCCGCTCCACCGTGTCGGGCGCCCAGGAGGCCACCACCGCACGCTGGATCGCCAGGTCCCGCACGCTCAGATCCGACGGCAACCGCCCCAGATACCGTTCGATGGCCGCCAGCGTCATGCCCTGCCGCTGCAACTCCTCGATCAGCGCCAGCCGGGCCAGGTGCTCAGGCCCGTAGCGACCGACGCGGCGCGGCCCGATCACCGGGGGCGGCAGCAGCCCTCTGCTGCCGTAGAACCGGACCGTCCGCACCGTGACCCCGGCCTTCGCCGCCAGCTCGTCGATCGTGAGGGCCGGCCCCTCGATGTCGGTCGTCATGTACAGCAGTATCACTGTCCCACCAGCCGTGCGACACCTCGGCCACCCCGACCGTCGGTCATGATCAGGCCGTCGATCGGCAGGACGACGACTGCCGGGAGGTGAATTTCACGCCATATGTGGTACGGGCTTGTCTGGGGGAGTGAAGCTCCCCCATCGGCTCGACGAAAGGTGCCGCCTGTGACGCAGGAGCAACCCGGCGACAAGGACCGTACGGGAGGCCCGGAGCCGGCTTCGGGAACGGAAATCACCGGACGTGGGAGCCCTCGCACCGACCGGGTGGTGTTCGGTGTCACGGCCGTGCTCACCGTCGCGTTCGTCGTGTGGGGCGCCACAGCGACCGAATCGCTCGAGAACGTCTCGAGCAGCGCGCTCACCGGTCTGATGCACAACGGCGGCTGGGCGTTCATGCTGGCCGCCTCCGGCTTCGTCGTCTTCGCCCTCTGGCTCGCGATCAGCCGCTACGGAAAGATCCATCTCGGCGCCGAGGGTGAGAAACCCGAGTTCCGCACGGTCTCGTGGGTCGCGATGATGTTCAGCGCGGGCATGGGCATCGGCCTGATGTTCTACGGCGTCAGTGAGCCCTTGGCGCACTACATCACACCGCCGCCGGGCACCCACCCCGCCGACTCGGGCGAGCGCATGGAACTGGCCATGGCGACCACGCTCTTCCACTGGACGCTGCACCCGTGGGGGATCTACGCCGTGGTCGGCCTGGGCATCGCCTACAGCACCTTCCGCAGGCGGCGCCGGCAGACCATGAGCGCGGTGTTCACCCCGCTCATCGGGGAGAAGCACGCCAATGGAGCCGTCGGCCGCGTCATCGACATCCTCGCGATCGTGGCGACCATCTTCGGCTCGGCGGCCTCCCTGGGCCTCGGCGCGCTGCAGATCGGCTCCGGCATGCAGGAACTGAACTGGCTGGACGAGGTGAGCACGGGGCTGCTGGTCGCCATCATCGCGGTGCTCACGGTCGCGTTCATCGCCTCCGCCGTGTCGGGCGTGGAGAGGGGCATCCAGTGGCTGTCCAACACCAACATGGTGCTGGCGCTGGTGCTCGCCCTGTTCGTGTTCGTGGCCGGCCCGACGATCCTCGTCCTCGACCTGCTGCCCACCTCCGTCTTCGGCTACCTGGGCGACCTGCCCCAGCTGGCCGGCCGTACGGAGATCAGCGCCGGCCAGGGAGTGGCGAAGTGGCTGGGCAGCTGGACCGTCTTCTACTGGGCGTGGTGGATCTCCTGGACGCCGTTCGTCGGGATGTTCATCGCCCGCATCAGCCGCGGCCGTACGATCCGCCAGTTCATCGGCGGAGTCATCCTCGTGCCCAGCACGGTCAGCCTGATCTGGTTCGCGATCTTCGGCGGTACCGCGATGCGGCTCCAGGGGCAGGGCCGGCTCGGTGAGGAGGCGACCCCCGAGGGCCAGCTGTTCGCGGTGCTCCAGGAGTACCCCGTCGCCACGGCCTCGAGCCTGCTGGTGATGGTCCTCGTCGGCATCTTCTTCGTCTCGGGCGCGGACGCGGCCTCGGTCGTCATGGGCACCCTCTCGCAGAAGGGGGCGCTCGAACCGGACCGCCTGGTGGTGGTGTTCTGGGGCGTGGTCACCGGCGCCGTCGCCGCGATCATGCTGCTGGTGGGCAGCGGCCAGGGCGACGCGTTGACCGGCCTGCAGAACCTCACGATCCTCGCGGCGGCCCCGTTCGTCATCGTGATGATCATGATGTGCGTGGCGCTCATGCGCGATCTGCGCCGCGATCCGCTCGTCGTGCGGGGCGAGATGGCCTCCGAGGCCGTCGACATGGCCGTCATCGCGGGTCACACGAAGTACGACGGCGACTTCGAACTCCGTATCGGCCCCGGCCCCGGGCCGGACGTGGAGGGAGACCCGATCGACAGGCAATGACCGCCGACGCCGCTTCGGCCGCCCTCGGCGGCAGTGGACGGGCCGGCCGCCCCCGTGGAAGCGGGGTGCCCGGTCCGTCCACTGCCCGGCCCGTCCACTGCGGCCTTGACGGAATATGTCATGCCGTACCCGTCTCCGTCCGACTGCGGTAATACTCACAGCATGTCTGCCGAGTACGCGACCTTCGGCCTGACACCGGCGATCCGTGCCGGTGGACTCCTCTCCGGCGGTGACCACCAGGTCCACCGGGACTTCATCGACTTCGTCGTCGACGGACGCCCGCTGCTGTTCCGCCTCTGCGACCTCGACGCCGTCTCCCCGCTCGCCTCCGACGTGCCGCCCGCCATCTTCACCGCCCAGGTCCGCGGCCTGCTGCTGGAGACCGAGGCCCCGCTGCCGTCCGGCCGGTACATCGTCTACGGCTGCCCCGACTGCGAGGACCTCGCCTGCGGCGCGGTGACCGCCGCCATCGAACGGGACGGCGAGGACTACATCTGGCGGGACTTCGCCTGGCAGACCGACGAGCACGCCGACCTGGAACGCAACGGCTACCACGGCCTGGGCCCGTTCCGCTTCCGCGGCACCGACTACCGCACGGCCCTCGCCGCCCTGCTGGACGGCGCCGGCGGCACCCGCCGCCGTGTCCTGCTGATCGGAGCCCGCGTCGCCCTGCTCGCCAGGCTCGCCGCGGCCCTGCGCACCATCGGGGTCGGCGCCGACATCGCCCAGGACGCCGACGGCGTCCCCGCCGACGAACTGCGCGGCTACAGCGCCATGGTCTTCGGCCGGTCGGCCGGCGCCGCCCAACGGGACGCCGTACGCGGCGCGTTCGCCGCCGCCGGCGTCGACGTGCCCTGCGTCGACGGTCTCGCCCCGGTCGTCCCCCTCCTCGTCGCCCAGACCGAACACGCCCTGGACCGCAGCCCGCCCGAGCAGCGCCGCCTCACCGCTCTGAGCGCCTCGGTCTCCGCGGCCGGTGCCGTGGCGGAGGTCGAGGTCACCTCGTCCTGCCGGGTACGGCTCACCGCGTACCGCGTCGACCGCCTCTCCCGCACCCACACCCACGAACTCTTCGACGCCGTACTGGAACCGGGACTCCACCGCCTCCCCCTGGACGCGAAGGCGGTGAAGGGGGAGTCCTACCTGGTGGCCCGTACCGCCGGGGCGGTACGGACGGCGTCCGTGCGCCGGTGAGGACCGGGAGCGGGGAAAAGCCGGGGAGCGGCACGACGTCCGTGCGACGGCCGGAACCGGTACGCCGGCGGATGCGTCCGAAGGCTAGGATCAGCGGTCTGATGACTGCCACCCTCGTCGCCAAGAACCTCTCCGCCGGCCATGGCGACCGCTCCCTGTTCAGCGACCTCGACCTCGTCGTCGCCCCCGGCGACGTGATCGGTCTGGTCGGCGCCAACGGCGCCGGCAAGTCCACACTGTTGCGCCTGCTCGCCGGCCTCGCCGCGCCGGAGCAGGGCGAGCTGCGCCTCTCCCCGCCCACGGCGACCGTCGGACACCTCCCGCAGGAGCCGGAGCGGCGGCCCGGCGAGACCGTCCGGGAGTTCCTGTCCCGGCGTACCGGCGTCGCCGAGGCCCAGCGGACCATGGACGAGACGACCCAGGCCCTGGTCGACGGCGCGCCCGGCGCCGACGACGCCTACGCCGACGCCCTGGAGCGGTGGCTGGCCCTGGGCGGCGCCGACCTCGACGAGCGCGCCGAGGAGGTCACCGCCTCCCTCGGCCTGACCGTCGGCCCCGAGCACCTCATGACCGCCCTGTCCGGCGGCCAGGCGGCCCGGGTCGGCCTCGCCTCCCTCCTCCTGTCCCGCTACGACGTCTTCCTGCTCGACGAACCGACCAACGACCTCGACCTGGACGGCCTGGAGCGCCTCGAACGCTTCGTGAGCGGGCTGCGCGCCGGGACGGTCGTGGTCAGCCACGACCGCGAGTTCCTCACCCGCACCGTCACCAAGGTCCTCGAACTCGACCTCGCCCAGCGGCGGATCAACCTCTACGGCGGCGGCTACACGGCCTACCTGGAGGAACGGGAGGTGGCCCGCCGGCACGCCCGCGACGAGTACGAGGAGTACGCCGACAAGAGGTCCGCGCTCCAGGACCGCGCCCAGATGCAGCGGTCCTGGATGGACAAGGGCGTGAAGAACGCGCGCCGCAAGGCGGGCGGCGACAACGACAAGATCGGCCGCAAGTTCCGCAGCGAGGCGAGCGAGAAGCAGGCCGCCAAGGCCCGCCAGACCCAGCGCATGATCGAGCGCCTGGAGGTGGTCGAGGAGCCGCGCAAGGAGTGGGAGCTGCGTATGGAGATCGCGGCGGCCCCACGCTCCGGCGCGGTGGTGGCGACGCTGCGGGACGCCGAGGTGCGACGCGGCGACTTCGTGCTCGGGCCGGTCTCGCTGCAGATCGACTGGGCGGACCGGGTGGCCGTCACGGGCGCGAACGGCGCCGGCAAGTCCACCCTGCTGGCCGCCCTGCTGGGCCGTGTCCCGCTCCACGCCGGGCACGCCGCCCTCGGCTCGGGCGTCCTGCTCGGCGAGGTCGACCAGGCCCGCGCCCTGTTCCACGGCACCGACACCCTGCTCGACGCCTTCCGCGCCGGGGTACCGGAGACCGAACCGGCCGAGATCCGCACCCTGCTGGCCAAGTTCGGCCTCAAGGCGGACCAGGTGATGCGGCCGGCCGTCACCCTCTCCCCGGGCGAACGCACCCGCGCCGCCCTCGCCCTCCTCCAGGGCCGGGGCGTCAACCTCCTCGTCCTCGACGAGCCGACCAACCACCTCGACCTGCCCGCCATCGAGCAGCTGGAGTCGGCCCTGGACTCCTACGAGGGCACCCTCCTGCTCGTCACCCACGACCGGCGCATGCTCGACGCGGTGCACGTCACCCGCCGCCTGGAAGTGGCCGACGGCAAGGTCACCGAGTACTGACGACCGGGCCCGGCCTCCCACACCGCGGTGTGGGAGGCCGGGCCGGGGAACAGCGGGTCAGCGCCTGCCGTTCTTGGGGTCGACCAGGCCCGCGCGGCGCAGGGCGTCGGCCATCGCGCTGTTCGCCGGCGCGGGTGCCTGACGCGCGCCGCCGTTTCCGCGACCGCCGCCACCGCCGCGGCCCTGACCCTGCCCCTGGCGCTGCTGAGGCGGGCGTCCCCCGCCGCGCTGCCGGCGCCCGCCGGAGGCGTCCCCCTGCTCCGCGGCCTCGTCGTCCAGCCGCAGCGTCAGCGAGATCCGCTTGCGCGGGATGTCCACGTCGAGGACCTTCACCTTGACGATGTCGCCCGGCTTCACCACGTCCCGCGGGTCCTTGACGAACGTCCTCGACATGGCGGAGACATGGACCAGACCGTCCTGGTGGACGCCGACGTCGACGAACGCGCCGAAGGCCGCCACGTTCGTCACCACGCCCTCCAGGATCATCCCGGACGACAGGTCGGAGATCTTCTCCACGCCCTCCTTGAAGACGGCGGTCTTGAACGCCGGCCGCGGGTCGCGTCCCGGCTTCTCCAGTTCCCGCAGGATGTCCCCCACGGTGGGCAGACCGAACGTCTCGTCCACGAAGTCCTGCGGCCGCAGCGAGCGCAGCACGGCGGTGTTGCCGACCAGCGAGGCGACCTCCTGGCCGGAGCTCTTCACCATGCGCCGCACGACCGGGTAGGCCTCCGGGTGCACGCTGGAGGCGTCCAGCGGGTCGTCGCCGCCGCGGATCCTGAGGAAGCCCGCGCACTGCTCGAACGCCTTGGGACCGAGCCGCGGCACCTTCTTCAGTTCGCGGCGGGACCCGAACGGCCCGTTGCTGTCCCGGTGGGCCACGATGTTCTCGGCGAGCCCGGACGTGATGCCGGAGACCCGGGCGAGCAGCGGCGCCGACGCCGTGTTGACGTCCACGCCCACGCCGTTCACACAGTCCTCCACCACCGCGTCCAGCGAACGCGACAGCTTCACCTCCGACAGGTCGTGCTGGTACTGGCCGACACCGATCGACTTCGGATCGATCTTCACCAGCTCGGCCAGCGGGTCCTGGAGCCGCCGTGCGATCGACACCGCGCCGCGCAGCGACACGTCCATGTCCGGCAGCTCCTGCGAGGCGAACGCGGACGCCGAGTACACGGAGGCGCCCGCCTCGGACACCATGACCTTCGTCAGTTTCAGTTCGGGGTGCCGGGTGATGAGCTCGCCGGCGAGCTTGTCGGTCTCCCGGGACGCGGTGCCGTTGCCGATCGCGATCAGCTCGACCGCGTGCTCCCGGGCGAGCCGGGCCAGCTTGGCGATCGCCTCGTCCCACCGGTTCGCCGGGACGTGCGGGTGGATCACGTCGGTGGCGACGACCTTGCCGGTCGCGTCCACCACGGCGACCTTCACGCCCGTACGGAACCCGGGGTCGAGCCCGAGCGTCGCACGGGTGCCGGCCGGGGCGGCGAGCAGCAGGTCACGGAGATTGGCCGCGAACACCCGCACCGCCTCGTCCTCGGCCGCCGTACGCAGCCGCAGCCGCAGGTCGATGCCGAGATGCACCAGGATGCGCGTACGCCAGGCCCAGCGGACCGTGTCGAGCAGCCACTTGTCCGCGGGGCGGCCCCGGTCGCCGATCCCGAACCGGTGGGCCATCAGACCCTCGTACGAGGACGGGCCGTCCGTCGCCTCCTCCGGCTCCAGGACGAGGTCGAGGACCTCCTCCTTCTCCCCGCGCAGCATCGCCAGGATCCGGTGCGAGGGCAGCTCGGTGAACGGCTCGGCGAAGTCGAAGTAGTCGGCGAACTTGGCGCCCGCCTCCTCCTTGCCGTCGCGCACCCTGGCGGCGAGCCGTCCGCGCACCCACATGCGCTCCCGCAGCTCGCCGATCAGGTCGGCGTCCTCCGAGAACCGCTCGGTGAGGACGGCCCGCGCTCCGTCCAGGGCGGCCTGCGGATCGGCGACGCCCTTGTCGGCGTCCACGAACGCGGCGGCCGCGGCGAGGGGCTCGACGCCCGGATCACCGAGCAGCCCGTCCGCCAGCGGCTCCAGCCCCGCCTCACGCGCGATCTGTGCCTTGGTGCGTCGCTTGGGCTTGTACGGCAGATAGACGTCCTCCAGGCGCGCCTTGGTCTCCGCCCCCCGGATCCGCTCCTCGAGCTCCTCGGTGAGCTTGCCCTGCTCGCGCACCGATTCCAGGATCGCCGTGCGACGCTCCTCGAGCTCCCGCAGATAGCGCAGCCGCTCCTCGAGCGTGCGCAGCTGCGCATCGTCGAGCATTTCGGTCGCTTCCTTGCGGTAGCGGGCGATGAAGGGCACCGTCGAACCGCCGTCGAGCAGCTCCACGGCGGCTCTGACCTGCCGCTCCTGTACGCCGAGCTCCCCGGCGATCCTGCCTTCGATGGACCCTGTGAGGGGTGTCGTCACGATCCCGTACCGCCTTCTTCGCTGAGGTTGCGCGGCAATTGTGGCAGGTGGCGCCGACAATCGGGGATCAGGGCGGTGTCTCGTCGGGCCGTGGCGCGCGCCGGGTCAGGCGCGCCGGCCGCGGCCGGCGGACGAGGCACCGCCGAAGAGACGGGCCAGAGCCCGGAACGGCAGCGTCACGACGGTGGCGACGGCACCGCCGATCTGGCGCAGGACATCCGCGAGTGCACGGAACACGTGTTTCCCCTTTCATCCCCCGACCGTCTTCGGCCGGGACGGACCATGTGGACCTCCGTGTACCTCGTCGACGCCTCGACATGCGCGCCGTATGCGCGCCGTGCCGCTACGACCGCCCCGGGGCAGCCTGTCGTCGGTCCGAAAGGCTCCATGTGAACCGGGGCGGTCTGCGTTCCAGGAACGCGGCGACCCCCTCCGCGGTGTCGCCGTTCCCGTGCGCCCGCTCGCCCCAGTGGTCGTCCCGGTCGGTGCGCCCGTTCGCGAACTCCTTCGCCGCGGCCTGCGTCAACTGCGAACGGGATGCCAGGATCCGGGTGAACTCCGCGACCCGGTGGTCCAGTTCGCCCTCGGGGAGCACCTCGTCGACCAGTCCCGTGCGCAGGGCCCGCCCGGTGTCGATCAATTCACCCGAGAACAGCAGGTACTTGGCGGCGGACGGACCCACCAGCGACACCAGCCGCCGGGTGGAGGACGCCGGGTAGACGATGCCGAGCCTGGCCGGTGTCACCCCGAACACCGCTCCCTCCTGGGCGAACCGCAGATCGCAGGCCGCCGCCAACTGCGCCCCGCCGCCGACGCAGTGGCCCCGGATCGCCGCCAGCGTCGGCTTGGGGAAGGCGGCGAGTGCCTCCTCGGCCGCCACGGCGAGCCGCTGCGCCTCCCGTGGCGACCCCCGGAGCGTGGAGATGTCCGCCCCGGCGCAGAACGTCCCGCCCTCGCCGGTGAGCACCAGTGCCCGTACCCCGGGGTCGTCCGCCAGCGTGTCGAGCAGCGGCGGCAGCGCGCGCCACATCGCGGTCGTCATGGCGTTGCGCTTCGCCGGATGGTCGATGACGACCGTGGCGACCGCTTCGGTGACGCTGTGCAGCAGCTGGGGCTCCATGGAGCCGGATGCTATCCGTCCCGTTCGGGACACCGACCGGCAGGAGCGCACACGACGGGAGAGAGCGGGAAAGAGGGGGAGAGCAAACCCATACAACCTGAATAGTTCGTCGACATGGCACCAGGCAGGCAGAAACGATCCCGCGATGGACGGCGGCAAACGTCGACGGTCAGAAACGTTCGATACCCGCTGACTTCTGTTCAGAGCTTCGGGGAGGCGCGGATCGTTACCAACACTCGACATGTGGTGACAACCGAGTGCGAGGGTGGCGACCTGACGATGGACGACCAGGGAGGCGGCCCCGGCCCGTGCCCGGAGGGCGGGGAGAGATCCGTCGAGGCGGGCACCGCGGCACCGCTTCCGTACGAGGGTGTCTGGCGCTTCACCGCGCCCGCCGTCGACGCCTCGGTCCCGCGGGCGCGCCACGCCGTACGGGACCTGCTGCTGCGCCAGGGGGTGCCGGTCGCCGACGACGTGGTCCAGGGACTGCTGCTGATCGTCTCGGAACTGGTCACCAACGCCGTACGGCACGCGGCGCTGCTCTCCCCGACGCTCGCCGTCGAGGTCGCCGTCGGTGCCGAGTGGGTCCGGGTGTCCGTGGAGGACAACCATCCCTACCGCCCGACCGCCCTGGAGACCGACCACGGCCGCACCGGCGGCCGTGGACTGCTCCTGGTGCGCGAGATCACCCACGAGGCGGGAGGTCTGTGCGACGTCGAGCACACCGCGAGCGGCGGCAAGGTGGTCTGGGCCGCCCTGCCGCTCAAACCCGTGCTGCTCTGAAACCGTTCACCAGCCCGCCGACGACCCCGTCAGCTCCCGGATCGCCGGGCGGGCGGCGTCCAGGACGGTCATGAACCACACCGAGAAGGTGTCCTCGGCGTGCCGCCGGGCCAGCTCGTCCGGGGTCACGAACGCCGTCGACGCCACCTCCTCCGGGTCCGCCCGCAGCGGTGCCTGCACCATGCCGACGAACAGATGGTTGTACTCCTGCTCCACCAGGCCCGAGGCCGGGTCCGGGTGGTTGTAGCGGACCGTTCCGGCCTCGGCGAGCAGGGACGGGGACAGGCCCAGCTCCTCGAAGGTCCGCCGGGCCGCCGCCGCGAACGGCGCCTCACCGGGATAGGGGTGGCCGCAGCAGGTGTTGGACCACACACCGGGGGAGTGGTACTTGCCCAGCGCCCGCTGCTGGATCAGCAGCCGCCCGCGCTCGTCGAACAGGAACACCGAGAACGCCCGGTGCAACCGTCCCGGGGGCTGATGGGCCGCCAGCTTCTCCGAGGTGCCGATCGTCACGCCGTCGTCGTCGACCAGCTCCAGCAAGATCGCCTCGGCGGTACCGCTCGACGGACTGTGCGTCGCGGTGGCAGGTGTGATCGGCATACCCATCCTTCACTCGGTCTTCGCTCCCCAGTCTGCCGCACGAATCCGGCACTCCCGGCACTCCCCGGCCCGCCCGCATGTCCCGCGGACGGCGCGACCGGCCGGTGGCGCCGTCCGGACGCCGGAAGGGGGCTCGGTAAGCGATCGTGCCCGGGCCGGTCGCCGGAGAACCGTCCGGAGCGGCGCGGCATGAGGGGAAAGGCGCCGGAACGGGGGGCGAAAGGATGCGTTCCGCCGGCGCGCGGTCCCTGGCCCCACGCCCCGGGCACGCCGTCGGCGCCGCCTCAGTGGCAGAGCCGTGCCTCGTGCTCCGCGTGGCCGCGTGGCTCCAGCTGGAAGGTGCAGTGCTCCACGTCGAAGTGGTCGCCCAGACAGCTCTGGAGCTCGTGCAGCATCTTCTCGTGCCCGAGGGCGTCGAGGACCTCGGTGCTGACGACCACGTGGGCGGAGAGCACCGGCATGCCCGAGGTGATCGTCCAGGCGTGCAGGTCGTGGACGTCCTCGACACCGTCCGTGGCCAGGATGTGCGCGCGGACCTGGGCCATGTCCACGCCCTTGGGCGCCGCCTCCAGCAGGACGTCCAGTGTCTCGCGCAGCAGCTTGAAGCTGCGGGGCACGATCATCAAGGCGATCACGAGGGAGGCGATCGGGTCGGCGGCCGTCCAGCCGGTGGCCATGACGACCAGAGCGGAGACGATCACCGCGAGCGAGCCGAGCGCGTCGGCGGCCACCTCCAGGAACGCCCCCCGCACGTTCAGGCTCTCCTTCTGCCCGCGCATCAGCAGCGCCAGCGACACCATGTTGGCGACGAGGCCGATCGCGCCGAACACCAGGGTCAGCCCGCCCTCGGTATCGGCCGGCGAGACGAACCGCTGGACCGCCTCGAACAGCACATAGCCGCCCACCCCGAGCAGCAGCAGACAGTTCGCCAGGGCGGCGAGGATCTCCGCACGGGCGTATCCGAAGGTGCGGCGCTCGCTCGGCGGGCGGTTCGCGAAATGGATCGCCAGCAGGGCCATGCCGAGCCCCAGGGCGTCGGTCGCCATGTGAGCGGCGTCGGCGACGAGGGCCAGCGAGCCGGACAGCACACCGCCGACGATCTCGACGACCATGACGCCGAGCGTGATCGTCAGCGCCACCCGCAGCCTGCCGCGGTACGCCGCACTGGCCGTACCGCCGGCGGGCGCTCCGTGCGCGTGCCCGTGATCGTGTCCAGCCCCCATGGAGACCATCCCTTCGTCGCTCGTCCCGATCACAGTGAACTACGGGCGGGGGGTATGGGGCAACGCGGCACTGAACACCGTTGTCATGTGCCCTGACCTGCGGAAACCGATCGCAGGTCAGGGGCGGTCGGGCATGCTCCGAACCTCGTGGCGCGGTCGTCCTCCGTGATGAGGTCCACACCGGGATCGCCGTACACGGGCGCCGCCGGAGAATCGGACGAAGCCGCTCCGGGCCGCGCCCGGCGGCCCGCTCCCGACCCGTAACGCCCCGTATTCGGCTCAATGCCCCTTCTGGGCGCGTGGTTTGTGACTCGACCCCGCCATCCCCGATGATGATCGCGGCAGGGACGCGAGTGGAACCACATCGATCCAACCGTCGAACATGCGGTGAACATGGGTTCGGGGAGATCCGATAGCCTCAGCCGACATGCCGCCCGGAGGTACGTAGCGGGCGCCCTCACCATGTACACGACCGGCGTGGATGCGCCGACACTCCAGGGAGTGAGATTCGGTTGTCGACCGCCATCCTCACCGGACAGCCGGTCCCCGGTTCGTCGCTCGAGACCGACCTGCGCTCCCTCGGCTTCGACGTGCGGATCGCGGCCGACACCGCCGAGGCCGAGACCCTGCTCGCCGAGGTGCCCGCAGACCGACGGGTCGCCGTCGTCGACGCCCGGTTCGTGGGCCACGAGCACGCGCTGCGCCTCGGCCTCACCGACCCGCGCTTCCCGCTCGCCGCGATCCCCGGCGCCGTCGCCGCGCAGCCGGCCGGCCGCCGGGCCCTGACCCGCGCGATGGCCCGCGAGAGCTCCGCCGCCGGCGAGAGCCCGGTCGGCGCCACCCCCACCGGCAGCCTCGCCGACCGTGTCGTCGCCGCCCTCGAAGCCGACTGTGCCGACAGTGCCGATGGTGCCGACGGCATCGACGTGTACCGCCCCGACCTGGGCAGCCTCGTCGCCACCGTCCCCGACGACCCGCAGACCCGCAACGAGGCCAGGCAGGCCGTCGCCGCGGTCGACGACGAGGCCGTCCGTCTGAAGTCGGCGGTCAAGGCCCGCGACGGCTTCTTCACCACCTACTGCGTCAGCCCGTACTCCCGTCACCTCGCCCGCTGGTGCGCCCGCCGCGGGCTGACCCCCAACCAGGTCACCACCGCCTCGCTGCTCACCGCGCTCATAGCGGCGGGCTGCGCCGCCACCGGAACCCGCGGCGGCTTCGTCGCCGCCGGCGTCCTGCTGCTGGCCTCCTTCGTCCTGGACTGCACCGACGGCCAGCTCGCCCGCTACTCCCTGCAGTACTCCACCCTCGGCGCCTGGCTCGACGCCACCTTCGACCGTGCCAAGGAGTACGCCTACTACGCGGGCCTGGCCCTCGGCGCGGCCCGCGGCGGCGACGACGTATGGGCCCTCGCCCTCGGCGCGATGGTCCTGCAGAGCTGCCGGCACGTGGTGGACTTCTCCTTCAACGAGGCGAACACGGGGGACCCCGCCAACACCAGCCCCACCGCCGCCCTCTCCAACCGCCTCGACAGCGTCGGCTGGACGGTCTGGGTCCGCCGCATGATCGTCCTGCCGATCGGCGAGCGCTGGGCGATGCTCGCCGTCCTCACCGCCCTCACGACCCCCCGCATCACCTTCTACGCCCTGCTGATCGGCTGCGCCTTCGCGGCGACGTACACCACCGCGGGCCGCGTCCTGCGCTCGCTGACCCGCAAGGGCCGCCGCGCCGACCGCGCGACGCGGGCCCTCGCCGACCTCGCCGACACCGGGCCGCTCGCCGAGCGCCTGGCGGCCGTGCTGAGGAACACCGCACGGGGCCTGCCCGGCTTCACCGCGCCCGCCGTCGCCCTGCTCGGCGGCGCCGCCGTCGTCACCACGGCCGCGCTGACCGGCTTCGGCGGACCGTGGACCGTCCTCGCGGCCCTGCTCTACGTCCCGGCCTCCGCCCTGGCCGTCGCCCGCCCCCTGGGCGGTGCCCTCGACTGGCTGGTGCCCCCCTTCTTCCGTGCCGCCGAGTACGGCACGGTCCTGGCACTCGCGGCCAACGCGGATGTGAACGGAGCGCTACCCGCGGCTTACGGACTGGTGGCCGCGGTCGCCTACCATCACTACGACACGGTCTACCGCATCCGCGGCAACGCGGGCGCGCCCCCGCCCTGGCTGGTGCGGGCGATCGGCGGGCACGAGGGCCGCACACTGGCGGTCGCCGTACTGGCGGCCCTGCTCACCGCCTCACAGTTCACGGTCGCACTCACGGCGCTCGCCGTGGCTGTGGCTCTGCTGGTGCTCGTCGAGAGCATCCGCTTCTGGGTGGCCGCCCACCGGGGTGGCGCGCCCGCCGTACACGATGAAGGAGAACCCGCATGATCGGCCTCGTGCTGGCGGCAGGCGCCGGACGGCGTCTGCGTCCCTACACCGACACTCTGCCCAAGGCGCTGGTGCCGGTGGGGCCCGAGGGCATAGAGGGCGAACCCACGGTCCTCGACCTGACCCTCGGCAACTTCGCCGAGATCGGCCTCACCGAGGTGGCCGTCATCGTCGGTTACCGCAAGGAGGCCGTGTACGAGCGCAAGGCGGCCCTGGAGCGGAAGTACGGGCTCAAGCTCACCCTCATCGACAACGACAAGGCCGAGGAGTGGAACAACGCCTACTCCCTGTGGTGCGGCCGTGACGCCCTCAAGGACGGAGTGATCCTCGCCAACGGCGACACCGTGCACCCGGTCTCCGTCGAGAAGACGCTGCTCGCCGCCCGCGGCGACGGCAAGAAGATCATCCTCGCCCTCGACACCGTGAAGTCGCTGGCCGACGAGGAGATGAAGGTCGTCGCCGACCCTGACAAGGGCATGACGAAGATCACCAAGCTGATGGATCCCGCCGAGGCGACCGGCGAGTACATCGGCGTCACCCTCATCGAGGGGGACGCCGCCCCCGAGCTCGCCGACGCGCTGAGGACCGTCTGGGAGGCCGACCCGCAGCAGTTCTACGAGCACGGCTACCAGGAGCTCGTGAACCGCGGCTTCCGGATCGACGTGGCGCCGATAGGCGACGTCGACTGGGTGGAGATCGACAACCACGACGACCTCGCCCGCGGCCGGGAGATCACATGCCAGTACTGACCCGGCTGATCCCCTCCCCGCTCGTCGTCGACATCCGCCCCGGAGCCCTCGACAGCCTGGGTGGTGTCCTCGCCGACGAGCGCATCTCGCAGTCCGGACGCCTCGCCGTCGCCGTCAGCGGCGGCTCCGGCGCCGGGCTGCGCGAGCGGCTCTCCCCGTCGCTGCCCGGCGCCACCTGGTACGAGGTCGGCGGCGGCACCCTCGACGACGCGGTCCGGCTGGCCGGTGCCATGAAGGCCGGCCACTACGACGCGGTCGTCGGACTCGGCGGCGGCAAGATCATCGACTGTGCCAAGTTCGCCGCGGCACGCGTCGGCCTCCCCCTGGTCGCCGTACCGACGAACCTCGCGCACGACGGTCTCTGCTCGCCCGTCGCCACCCTCGACAACGACGCGGGACGCGGCTCCTACGGGGTGCCCAACCCGATCGCCGTCGTCATCGACCTGGACATCATCCGGGACGCCCCGGTGCGCTACGTACGCGCCGGGATCGGTGACGCCGTCTCCAACGTCTCCGCCGTCGCGGACTGGGAGCTGGCGGGTCAGGTCAAGGGCGAGCGGATCGACGGACTCGCCGCGGCCATGGCCCGGCAGGCCGGCGAGTCCGTGCTGCGCCACCCCGGAGGCATCGGCGACAACGACTTCCTCCAGGTGCTCGCCGAGGCGCTGGTCCTCAGCGGCATCGCCATGTCGGTGTCCGGTGACTCGCGGCCGTCCTCCGGGGCCTGCCACGAGATCAACCACGCCTTCGACCTGCTCTTCCCCACGCGGGCCGCCGCCCACGGGGAGCAGTGCGGACTGGGCGCGGCCTTCGCGATGTACCTGCGCGGCGCGCACGAGGAGTCGGTGTACATGGCCGAGGTGCTGCGCCGGCACGGGCTGCCGGTGCTGCCCCAGGAGATCGGCTTCACGACGGAGGAGTTCATCCGGGCCGTCGAGTTCGCCCCGGAGACCCGGCCCGGCCGCTACACGATCCTCGAGCATCTCGACCTGAAGACCGAACAGATCAAGGACGTCTACGCCGACTATGTCAAGGCCATCGGTAGCTGAACTCCGCCCGGTCGTCCACCCCGCGGGGGTGAAGGACCGGCGCAGCGGTGAGCACTGGATGGGACGCCTCTACATGCGTGAGGTGTCCCTGCGGGTGGACCGCTACCTGGTGAACACCAGGGTCACGCCCAACCAGCTCACGTACCTGATGACCGTCTTCGGCGTCCTCGCGGCCCCGGCCCTGCTGGTGCCGGGGATCGCGGGGGCCGTCCTCGGCGTGGTCATGGTCCAGCTGTACCTGCTGCTGGACTGCGTCGACGGCGAGGTCGCCCGCTGGAAGCAGCAGTTCTCGCTCAGTGGGGTCTACCTGGACCGGGTCGGCGCCTACCTGTGCGACGCCGCCGTCCTGGTCGGACTGGGCCTGCGGGCGGCCGACCTGTGGGGCACCGGGCGCATCGACTGGCTCTGGGCCTTCCTCGGCACTCTGGCCGCCCTCGGCGCGATCCTGGTCAAGGCCGAGACCGACCTGGTCGGCGTGGCCCGCCACCAGGGCGGGCTGCCGCCGGTCAAGGAGGCCGCCTCCGAGCCGCGCTCCTCCGGCATGGCACTGGCCCGCCGGGCCGCCGGGGCTCTGAAGTTCCACCGGCTGATCCTCGGCATCGAGGCGTCCCTGCTGATCCTGGTCCTCGCGATCGCGGACGCGGTCCGGGGCGACCTGTTCTTCACCCGGCTCGGCACCGCCGTCCTGGCCGGGATCGCCCTGCTGCAGACCGTTCTGCACCTGGTGTCCGTCCTCGCCTCCAGCAGGCTGAGGTGACCGCTGTGGGCTCCTCCCTCACGGTCGGCGCGGTGATCATCACCATGGGCAACCGCCCCGACGAACTGCGTGCCCTGCTCGACTCCGTCGCCAAGCAGGAGGGCGGCCCGGTCCAGGTGGTCGTGGTGGGGAACGGCTCGCCCGTCCCCGACGTACCCGAGGGCGTGCGCACCGTCGAGCTGCCGGAGAACCTCGGCATCCCCGGCGGCCGCAACGTCGGCATCGAGGCCTTCGGACCGAACGGCCGGGACGTCGACATCCTGCTGTTCCTCGACGACGACGGCCTCCTGGCGAGCCACGACACCGCCGAGCTGTGCCGGGAGGCGTTCACGGCCGACCCGGGGCTCGGCATCATCAGCTTCCGCATCGCCGACCCGGACACCGGGGCCACCCAGCGCCGCCACGTGCCCCGGCTGCGCGCCGCCGACCCGATGCGCTCCTCCCGGGTGACGACCTTCCTCGGCGGTGCCAACGCCGTACGCACCCGGGTCTTCGCCGACGTCGGCGGGCTGCCCGACGCGTTCTTCTACGCCCACGAGGAGACCGACCTGGCCTGGCGGGCCCTCGACGCCGGCTGGATGATCGACTACCGGTCCGACATGGTGCTGTACCACCCGACCACCGCCCCCTCGCGGCACGCGGTCTACCACCGCATGGTCGCCCGCAACCGGGTCTGGCTGGCCCGCCGGAACCTTCCCGTGCCCCTGGTCCCCGTGTATCTGGGCGTCTGGATGCTGCTCACGCTGGTGCGCAGGCCCTCGCGCCCGGCCCTGAAGGCCTGGTTCGGCGGCTTCCGGGAGGGCTGGACCACCCCCTGCGGACCCCGCCGGCCCATGAAGTGGCGTACGGTGTGGCGGCTGACCCGGCTGGGCCGGCCCCCCGTCATCTGACAAGCTCGTATGCGAACCAGCCGGGAACCACGGGGCCACACCCGGGCCCCCGGCACGTGCCAGGCCCGCGGGGGCCGCGCATCTCGAAGAGGGAAAGCTTCCACCAGTGAGTGAGACAACGCACGACGGCACGGTCGCGGTCAGCGCGTCCGTGCCGCCCGACGAGGGCCTCACGGCGGCCGAACTCGCCGCCCGGTACGGACTGACGGTCAGCGGCGCCCGCCCGTCGCTGGCCGAGTACGTCCGCCGGCTGTGGGCGCGCCGGCACTTCATCCTGGCCTTCTCCCGGGCGAAGCTGACCGCGCAGTACAGTCAGGCCAAGCTGGGCCAGCTGTGGCAGGTGGCCACCCCGCTGCTGAACGCGGCGGTGTACTTCTTCGTCTTCGGGCTGCTGCTGGGCGCCCGCCGGGGCATCCCGGGCGACGTCTACGTGCCGTTCCTGGTGACCGGGGTGTTCGTGTTCACCTTCACCCAGAGCTCGGTGCTGGCCGGGGTGCGGGCCATCTCCGGCAACCTGGGGCTGGTGCGGGCGCTGCACTTCCCGCGCGCCGCGCTGCCGGTCTCCTTCGCGCTGCAGCAGCTGCAGCAGCTGCTGTTCTCGCTGGTGGTGCTGGTGGCGGTGGTGCTGGCGTTCGGCAGCCTGCCCGCGCTGTCCTGGCTGCTGGTGGTGCCCGCGTTGGGGCTGCAGTTCGTCTTCAACACCGGGCTGGCGCTGATCTTCGCGCGGCTGGGCAGCCGGACGCCGGACCTGGCCCAGCTGATGCCGTTCGTGCTGCGGACCTGGATGTACGCCTCGGGGGTGATGTTCAGCCTGCCGGTGATGCTGGCGGACAAGGACGTGCCGGGCTGGCTGACCGACGTGCTGCAGTGGAACCCGGCCGCGGTCTACATGGATCTGGTGCGCTTCGCGCTGATCGACGGTTACGGCTCGTCGTATCTGCCGCCGCATGTGTGGGCGGTGGCGGGGGGCTGGGCGCTGCTGGCCGGGGTGATCGGTTTCGTCTACTTCTGGAAGGCCGAGGAGACCTACGGTCGTGGCTGACGCGAACACGGACCCGCGCGTGCCCACCGTCATCGCGGACGACCTGCACATCGTCTACCGCGTCAACGGGGCCAGGGGCGGCAAAGGCAGCGCCACGGCGGCGCTGAGCCGCATGATCCGGCGGGGCAAGGACGACGCGGCGCGGGGCGTGCGCACGGTGCACGCCGTGCGCGGGGTCTCCTTCGTCGCCTACCGGGGCGAGGCCATCGGCCTGATCGGCTCCAACGGCTCGGGCAAGTCGACCCTGCTGCGGGCCGTCGCCGGACTGCTGCCCGCCGAGAAGGGCAAGGTCTACACCGGCGGCCAGCCCTCCCTGCTCGGCGTCAACGCGGCCCTGATGAACGATCTGACGGGCGAGCGGAACGTCATACTGGGCGGGCTCGCCATGGGCATGTCCCGCGAGCAGATCCGGGAGCGCTACCAGGAGATCGTCGACTTCTCCGGCATCAACGAGAAGGGCGACTTCATCACCCTGCCGATGCGCACCTACTCCTCCGGCATGGCCGCCCGGCTGCGCTTCTCCATCGCCGCCGCCAAGGACCACGACGTCCTGATGATCGACGAGGCGCTGGCCACGGGCGACCGCTCCTTCCAGAAGCGCTCCGAGGCGCGCATCCGGGAGCTGCGCCGGCAGGCCGGCACCGTCTTCCTGGTCAGCCACAACAACAAGTCGATCCGGGACACCTGCGAGCGCGTGCTGTGGCTGGAGCGCGGTGAGCTGCGCCTGGACGGGCCGACGGACGAGGTGCTCAAGGAGTACGAGAAGTTCGCCGGGAAGTAGTCTGGCGCGCCGGGGTCCACCGGGCCCCGGCGTCTGCCGAGGAAGCGTCAACTCCCGCCCCGCGTAGGATTCTTGAAGCAAATCGGTGCGTTGTCGTGATGCACGGGACACCCCGGCGGTCGGTGCCGCGTTGTACAACGTAAGCTGTAGCGGTGCCTAAAGACGGCAATCAGGGCCATAATGCGCGCCACCGCCCGGCGGTCCGTCCTGCCGGAAGCGTGGGCGGCGTGTCCGAAATAGTGTGAATTGGTTCGGCAGTGTAGAACGGGAGATGTGACGGCAATGGTTACGGAGGCTCCCCTGCTGAACGCAGCATGTGCCGTCCCCGCCCAGGGCAGCCCCCGATGACGCGAACCGGCACGCCGCGCGGCGTCGACCCCGAGCGCGCCACCCTCGACAAGGCCGCCGCCGAGAACTTCCCGGTGGCGCCGTTCTTCCTGCCCAGGACCTGGCGTGACGACCTGATGGCGGTCTACGGCTACGCCCGGCTGGTCGACGACATCGGCGACGGCGACCTGGCCCCCGGCGGAGCCGACGCCCGGCTGCTCGGCGTCGGCCCCGGACAGGCCGATGACCGGACGGCGCTGCTGGACGCGGTCGAGGCGGATCTGCACCGGGTGTTCGACGACGTCCCGCGCCATCCGCTGCTGCGCGGGCTCCAGCCGACGGTCCGCCGCCACGCCCTGACCCCCGAACCCTTCCTGGGCCTGATCGCGGCCAACCGCCAGGACCAGGTCGTCAGCCGCTACGAGACCTACGACGACCTGCTCGCCTACTGCGCGCTGTCGGCCAACCCGGTCGGCCGCCTCGTCCTCGCCGTGACCGGCACCGCGAGCCCCGAGCGGATCCGCCGTTCCGACGCCGTCTGCACCGCCCTGCAGATCGTCGAGCACCTCCAGGACGTCGCCGAGGACCTCGGCCGCGACCGCGTCTACCTGCCCGCCGCGGACATGAAGCGCTTCCACGTCCAGGAGGCGGATCTCGCCGCGCCGCACGCCGGAGCGTCGGTGCGCGCGCTGATCGCGTTCCAGGCGCAACGCGCCCGGAACCTCCTGGAGGAGGGCGAGCCTCTCGTGGCCGGCGTCCACGGCAGGCTGAAACTGCTGCTCGCGGGGTTCGTGGCAGGGGGAAGGGCGGCCCTCGGCGCCATCGCCGCCGCCGAATACGACGTACTCACCGGCCCGCCTAAGCCCGGCAAGGTCCGGCTGCTGCGCGAGGTGGGCATGACGCTGCGAGGAGAGGGGTGATCCGGACCGTGGAATCGGAAACGCACGTGTCAGCACCGGTACTCGCCGCATACCGGTACTGCGAGGCCGTCACCGGACAGCAGGCCCGCAACTTCGCCTACGGTATCCGGCTGCTGCCGACGCCCAAGCGGCGCGCGATGTCCGCGCTGTACGCACTCTCCCGGCGCGTCGACGACATCGGCGACGGCCCGCTGGCGGACGACGTCAAGGTCGCCAGGCTCGAGGACACCCGGGCGCTGCTCACCCGGATCCGCGACGGCGCGGTCGACGAGGACGACACCGACCCGGTCGCCGTCGCCCTCGCGCACGCCGCACAGCGGTTCCCGATTCCGCTCGGCGGCCTGGACGAGCTCCTCGACGGCGTCCAGATGGACGTGCGAGGCGAGACCTACGAGACCTGGGACGACCTGAAGGTCTACTGCCGCTGCGTCGCGGGTGCCATCGGGCGCGTCTCCCTCGGCGTCTTCGGTACGGAACCCGGCGCGCGGGGCGTCGAGCGCGCCGCCGAGTACGCCGACACGCTGGGGCTCGCGCTCCAGCTCACCAACATCCTCCGGGACGTCAGGGAGGACGCAGAGGGCGGTCGCACGTACCTGCCCGCCGACGACCTCGCCAAGTTCGGCTGCGCGGCCGGGTTCAACGGGCCGACCCCGCCGCAGGGCTCCGACTTCGCGGGCCTCGTCCACTTCGAAGTGCGCAGGGCCCGCGCCCTGTTCGCCGAGGGCTACCGGCTGCTGCCCATGCTCGACCGGCGCAGCGGCGCCTGTGTCGCCGCCATGGCCGGCATCTACCGCCGCCTCCTCGACCGCATCGAGCGCGAGCCCGAGGCCGTGCTGCGCGGCCGGGTCTCCCTGCCCGGACGGGAGAAGGCCTACGTCGCGGTGCGCGGCCTCTCCGGCCTGGACACCCGCAGCGCGACCCGGCGGACCGTCAGGAGGCGCGCCTGATGGACACACCGCTCCCAGTCGGCACCCCCGCCGGGAAGCGGCGGGCAACCCTCCGCCGCCATGCCGCGTCCCCTACCGAGACGGCCGTCCGCGCACCGTCCGGACCGTACGGCTGCCGGGCAGGAAAGGGCGCACCATGACCCGTGTCGACAGGCCCGAAGCCTCACTCGCCGGCGATCGGGCACCGGCGGGACGGCACGCCGTCGTGATCGGCGGCGGGCTCGCCGGAGTCACCGCCGCACTCGCGCTCGCCGACGCCGGAGTGCGCGTCACCCTGCTCGAGGGCCGCCCGCGGCTCGGCGGGCTCGCCTTCTCCTTCCAGCGCGGCGACCTGACCGTCGACAACGGCCAGCACGTGTACCTGCGCTGCTGCACCGCCTACCGCTGGTTCCTCGACCGGATCGACGGAGCGGCCCTGGCACCGCTGCAGAATCGTCTCGACGTCCCCGTTCTCGACGCCGACCGGCCCGAGGGCCGACGGCTCGGCCGGCTGCGCCGCGACGCGCTGCCCGTACCCCTGCACCTGGGGCGCAGCCTCGCCACGTACCCGCACCTCTCGCTCGCCGAGCGGGCCGGGGCGGTCCGGGCCGCACTCGCGCTCAAGGGGCTCGACCTCGCCGATCCAGCCCTCGACGACCAGGACTTCGGCAGCTGGCTGGCCGCGCACGGCCAGTCGGCGCGCGCCGTCGAGGCGCTGTGGGACCTGGTCGGGGTCGCCACCCTCAACGCGGTCGCGGGCGACTCCTCCCTGGCGCTCGCCGCGATGGTGTTCAAGACCGGACTGCTGTCCGACCCGGGCGCCGCCGACATCGGCTGGGCCCATGTACCGCTGGGCGACCTGCACGACCGGCTGGCCCGCAAGGCGCTCGACTCCGCGGGCGTGCGTACCGAGGTCCGTACCCGCGTCACCTCCGTCTCCCCGCACGGGGACGCGGGGTGGAGCGTCCAGGTTCCCGGCGAGACGCTCGAGGCGGACGCGGTCGTCCTCGCCGTACCGCAGCGCGAGGCGCACGACCTGCTGCCCGCGGGAGCGCTCGACGAGCCGGAGCGGCTGCTCCGCATCGGCACCGCGCCGATCCTCAACGTCCACGTCGTCTACGACCGCAAGGTGCTCACCCGGCCCTTCTTCACGGCTCTCGGCAGCCCCGTGCAGTGGGTCTTCGACCGCACCGAGGCGTCCGGCCTGCGGCAGGGGCAGTACCTGGCCGTGTCGCAGTCGGTCGCGCAGAACGAGATCGACGAGCCCGTGGCCGCGCTGCGCGCACGCTATCTGCCCGAACTGGAACGACTGCTGCCGCGCACCCGAGGCGCCGGCGTACGGGACTTCTTCGTCACCCGGGAGCGCACCGCCACGTTCGTTCCCGCACCCGGCGTCGGACGGCTCAGGCCCGGCGCCCGCACCAAGGCCCCCGGCCTGTATCTGGCCGGAGCGTGGACCGCCACCGGGTGGCCCGCGACCATGGAGGGTGCGGTCCGCAGCGGCGTCGACGCGGCGGACGCCGCGCTGAGCGCCCTGGGCCGGCCCCGCCCCCGCCACCTCTTCGCAGAGGAGGAGGCGGCCGACCGCGGCGTTCCGGGCGCCGCCGTGCGAGGTGGGCTCCGGTGAGGGCCGAGGCACCCGCCGCGGCAGGCCCGCGCACCCCCGGTACCGCAACAAGAGGAGAGACTGTGCCCACTGTGCCCCCGGCCTCGAAGGCCGATGGAAGGACCGCGGCGGACGCGCCCGCGCTCCTGGAGCGCGGCCGGACACTGGCCATGCCGGTACTGCGGGCGGCCATCGACCGCCTGGCGCCTCCCATGGACACCGTCGCCGCCTACCACTTCGGCTGGATCGACGCCGACGGCCGACCCGCCGACGGCGACGGCGGCAAGGCCGTGCGCCCCGCGCTCGCCGTGCTGTCCGCCGAGGTCACCGGTGCCGCCCCCGAGGTCGGCGTCCCCGGTGCGGTCGCCGTCGAACTCGTGCACAACTTCTCCCTGCTGCACGACGACCTGATGGACGGCGACGAACAGCGCAGGCACCGCGACACCGTCTGGAAGGTGCACGGCCCCGCCCAGGCCATCCTGGTCGGCGACGCCCTGTTCGCCCTCGCCTACGACGTGCTGCTGGAACTCGGCACCGCCGAGGCCGCCCGGGCCGCCCGCCGGCTGACCACCGCCAGCCGCTCCCTCATCGACGGCCAGGCGCAGGACATCTCCTACGAGCACCGCGAACGGGTCGGCGTCGAGGAGTGCCTGGAGATGGAGGGCAACAAGACCGGCGCCCTGCTGGCCTGCGCCAGCTCCGTCGGAGCCGTCCTCGGCGGTGCCGACCAGCACACCGCCGACACCCTGGAGACCTACGGCTACCACCTCGGCCTGGCGTTCCAGGCCGTCGACGACCTGCTCGGCATCTGGGGCGACCCGGCTGCCACCGGCAAGCAGACCTGGAGCGACCTGCGGCAGCGCAAGAAGTCCCTCCCGGTCGTGGCGGCGCTCGCCGCGGGCGGCTCCGCCTCCGAACAGCTCGCCCACATCCTCGCCGCCGACGCCGAGAGCAGCGACTTCGCGAACTTCTCCGAGGAGGAGTTCGCGGCCCGCGCGGCCCTCATCGAGCAGGCCGGCGGACGGGAGTGGACCGCCGAGGAAGCACGTCGTCAGCACACCACCGCCATCGAAGCCCTCGACGCCGTCGACATGCCCGACCGAGTACGGGACCAGTTCACGGCGCTCGCGGACTTCGTCGTCGTACGAAAGAGATGATCACCATCGGTCGAATAGCCCTCGCGTAGTCGCCGGCCGGTGCGGCGAGGAGTACGGCACCGGCCGACGGCGGACCCACAGCAGACGCACACCTTGCAGGACTGCACGAAGGGGAAGCCATGACAGCGACGACCGACGGAAGCACCGGGGCGGCCCTGCCGCCCCGAGTGACCGCGGCCAGCGAAAACGACACCGACATCCCCGTGGCGGCCGGGGTACCCGACATCGCCGCCGGCGCCATGCGGCGCGCCACCGAGTTCCTGCTGTCCCGCCAGGACGACCAGGGCTGGTGGAAGGGAGACCTCGAGACCAACGTCACGATGGACGCCGAGGACCTGCTGCTGCGTCAGTTCCTCGGCATCCTCGACGAGAAGACCACCCGTGCCGCCGCCCTGTTCATCCGGGGCGAGCAGCGCGAGGACGGCACCTGGGCCACCTTCCACGAAGGCCCCGGCGACCTCTCCGCCACCATCGAGGCGTACGTCGCCCTCCGGCTGGCCGGTGACCCGCCGGACGCCCCGCACATGGCGCGGGCCTCCGCCTGGGTCCGCGAGCACGGCGGGGTCGCCGCCTCCCGGGTCTTCACCCGGATCTGGCTGGCCCTGTTCGGCTGGTGGAAGTGGGAGGACCTGCCGGAACTCCCGCCCGAGCTGATCTGGTTCCCGTCCTGGGTGCCGCTCAACATCTACGACTTCGGCTGCTGGGCACGGCAGACCATCGTCCCGCTGACGATCGTCTCCGCCAAGCGGCCGGTACGGCCCGCCCCGTTCCCGCTGGACGAACTGCACACCGACCCGGCCCGCCCCAACCCTCCCGTACCGCTCGCTCCGGCGACCAGTTGGGACGGCGTCTTCCAGCGGCTGGACAAGGGCCTGCACGCGTTGCGCAGGGCCGTCCCGCGCGGGCTGCGCAGGGCGGCGACGCACACCGCGGCCCGCTGGATCATCGAGCGGCAGGAGAACGACGGCTGTTGGGGCGGCATCCAGCCGCCCGCTGTGTACTCGGTCATCGCCCTGCACCTGCTCGGCTACGACCTGAACCACCCGGTGATGCGCGCGGGACTCCAGTCCCTGGACCGGTTCGCCGTGTGGCGCGAGGACGGCGCCCGGATGATCGAGGCCTGCCAGTCCCCGGTGTGGGACACCTGTCTCGCCACCATCGCCCTGGCCGACGCCGGTCTGCCCGCCGATCACCCGCAACTGGTCAGGGCCGCCGATTGGATGCTCGGCGAACAGGTCGTCAGACCCGGCGACTGGTCCGTCCGCAGGCCCGGACTGCCGCCCGGCGGCTGGGCGTTCGAGTTCCACAACGACAACTACCCCGACATCGACGACACCGCCGAAGTGGTCCTCGCGCTCCGCCGGGTCAAGCACCACGACCCGGAGCGGGTCGACAACGCCATCGGCCGCGGAGTGCGCTGGAACCTGGGCATGCAGTCCCGCAGCGGTGCCTGGGGCGCGTTCGACGTCGACAACACCAGCCCGTTCCCCAACCGGCTGCCGTTCTGCGACTTCGGCGAGGTCATCGACCCGCCGTCGGCCGATGTCACCGCCCACGTCGTGGAGATGCTCGCCGTCGAGGGACTCGCCCACGACCCGCGCACCCGGCGCGGCATCCGGTGGCTGCTCGCCGAACAGGAGCCGAACGGCTCGTGGTTCGGCCGCTGGGGCGTCAACTACCTCTACGGCACCGGGTCCGTGGTGCCCGCGCTGGTCGCCGCCGGGCTCCCCGGCTCGCACCCGGCGATCCGACGGGCCGTCGCCTGGCTGGAGTCGGTCCAGAACGACGACGGCGGCTGGGGCGAGGACCTGCGCTCCTACCGGCACGCCCGTGAGTGGAGCGGCCGGGGCGCCTCGACCGCGTCGCAGACGGGGTGGGCGCTGATGGCCCTGCTGGCGGCCGGCGAGAAGGAGTCCGGGGCCGTCGAGCGCGGCGTCGAATGGCTGGCCGCCACCCAGCGGGAGGACGGCTCCTGGGACGAGCCCCACTTCACCGGCACCGGTTTCCCCTGGGACTTCTCCATCAACTACCACCTCTACCGGCAGGTCTTCCCGCTCACCGCGCTCGGCCGGTACGTGAACGGGGAACCGTTCGCCGAGAAGCCCGCCGCGGCACAGCCGGGCGCGGGCACGGCGAGCGCGGGCGCACCGGACGCTTCGGGCGTCGGCGCGTCGGAGGCCGGTGCCCCGGGCGCCGGAGCGGAGCAGCGGCTCGCCGAGGCGAAGGGCAGCTGATGAGCGCCCGGCCGGCCCCGGCCCCGCTGCTGATCGCCTGCGCGCTCGGCATCGAGCAGCTCGCCCTGCACAGGCGGGCGTGGGCAGGGGCCGCCGGGCCGGTCGCCGTCCTGCGGACGGGCATGGGGCCGCAAGCGGCCGAGCGCTCGGTCACCCGGATGCTCGCCGAACGGGTGCTGCGCGACGCGGCCGTGCTGGCCACCGGCTTCTGCGCGGGGCTGGCCCCCGGGATGCACCCCGGCGACCTGGTGGTCGCCGAGGAGACCCGGGACCCGCGCGGCAGCGTCCCCTGCGACGGCACCGAGCTGCTGGTGAAGGAACTGGCCCGGTGCGCCCCGGGGCGCACCGTCCACACCGGCCCGCTCACCGGTTCCGAGCACGTCGTCCGCGGGCACGAACGGTCCGAGCTGCTCGCCACCGGCGCGATCGCCGTCGACATGGAGTCCGCGGCCACGCTCCTGAGCGCCGTCCGAGTGGGTGCGCGCCCTGTTGCGGCCGTCCGGGTGGTCGTGGACGCTCCTGAACATGAACTGGTCCGGATCGGCACGGTGCGCGGTGGAATATCGGCTTTCCGCGTCCTCCGTTCCGTTCTTCCCGCGTATCTCGAATGGCACCGTTCCTTGTTGCTCCCCAGGAGGTGAGCCAGATGGCCATGCCACTGCGGCAGTCCATCAAGGTCGCTACGTACTTGGCCGAACAGAAGCTCCGCAGGCGCGAGAAGTTTCCGCTCATCGTCGAGCTGGAACCGCTCTTCGCCTGCAATCTCGCGTGCGAGGGCTGCGGGAAGATCCAGCACCCGGCCGGGGTGCTCAAGCAGCGCATGCCGGTCGCCCAGGCCGTGGGCGCGGTGCTGGAGTCCGGTGCGCCGATGGTGTCGATCGCCGGCGGCGAACCGCTGATGCACCCTCAGATCGACGAGATCGCACGCCAGTTGGTGGCCAGGAGGAAGTACGTCTTCCTGTGCACCAACGCCATGCTGCTGCGCAAGAAGATGGACAAGTTCACACCGTCGCCCTACTTCGCGTTCGCCGTGCACATCGACGGGCTGCGCAAGCGGCACGACGAGTCCGTCGCGAAGGAGGGTGTGTTCGACGAGGCCGTGGCCGCCATCAAGGAGGCCAAGCGGCGCGGCTTCCGGGTCACCACCAACTCCACCTTCTTCAACACCGACACCCCGCAGACCGTCATCGAGGTGCTCGACTACCTCAATGACGACCTCCGCGTCGACGAGATGATGATCTCGCCCGCCTACGCCTACGAGAAGGCCCCCGACCAGGAGCACTTCCTCGGCGTGGAGCAGACCCGCGAGCTGTTCAGGAAGGCCTTCGCGGGCGGCAACCGCCGCCGCTGGCGGCTGAACCACTCCCCGCTGTTCCTGGACTTCCTCGAGGGCAGGGTCGACTTCCCGTGCACCGCGTGGGCGATCCCGAACTACTCGCTCTTCGGCTGGCAGCGCCCCTGCTATCTGATGAGCGACGGCTATGTGCCGACGTACCGGGAGCTGATCGAGGAGACCGACTGGGACAAGTACGGCCGCGGCAAGGACCCGCGCTGCGCCAACTGCATGGCGCACTGCGGATACGAGCCCACCGCCGTCCTCGCCACCATGGGGTCGCTCAAGGAGTCCCTGCGCGCCCTGCGCGACACGGTCTCGGGACCCTCGGGTAACCCGGGAAGCAGGGAGTGAGGCCGTGACCGCTGTATCTCTCGGCATGCCGTCCGTTCCGATCACCCTGGCCCCGCGCCGCACGAGCCGGAAGATCCAGGTCGGGTCGGTG
>NZ_JAESIF010000065.1:0-34623 GCF_016757295.1 Streptomyces sp. M2CJ-2
GCTCCTCATGCCATTCTCGCAGGCCAGCCCGCGAATCCGCCGACCACGTGTGCCTACCTACTGATGAAGTCGGGCCGCCGGGCGACGGCGTCCGCATCCTCGCGGACGCACCCCCGCGCCGGGTCTCCCCGCAGATCCCGCGCCCCGGGGACCCGGCTCCCGCGCGGGGGCGCCTGCCGCCGTGGACCGACGAGTCCGTCCGCTTCCCCGAGGTGACCGTCCGTCAGGACGACAGCACCCTCACCCGCCGCCCCCCTCGGCACCTCGCGGGGCGTGAGCACATTCCCGGAAAGTGTTCACGCCCCGCTCAGCTGAGGCCGGCGAGGACACAAGTGCCCGAAGCGTCGACGGTTTCCGCGGACACCCCCTGTTCGCCACCGCCGACGGACAGGCGGCGGCGAACAGGCGGTGCAGGAGTCACAGGGTCACGTCGGACCACTGGTCGAGGATGTCGTCGCCGGTCAGGGCGGCGCCGGGTTCGCCCTCCCTGCCGTCCAGTTGCTGCTCGGCCCAGATCACCTTGCCGGTGGGCGTGTACCGGGTGCCCCAGCGTTCGGCGTAGCGGGCGACGAGGAACAGGCCGCGTCCGCCCTCGTCCGTGGCCGCCGCCTGGCGCAGGTGGGGCGAGGTGCTGCTGCCGTCGGAGACCTCGCAGATCAGGCGGCGGTCCCGCAGCAGGCGGACGTGGATGGGGACGGTGCCGTAGCGGATGGCGTTGGTGACCAGTTCGCTGAGGATGAGCTCGGTCGTGAAGCCCGCCTCCGTCAGGTCCCACGCCTCCAGCTGCCGGGTGACGTCGGCGCGGACGCCGGACACGGCGGCGGCTTCGGGGGGCACGTCCCATCCGGCGACCCGCTCGGGGTCGAGCACCCGGGTGCGAGCGACCAGCAGGGCGACGTCGTCGTTCCCGCCGTTCGGCAGGAGGGCGTCGAGCACCGCGTCGCAGGTCTCCTCGGGAGTCCGGCCGGGGTGGGACAGCGCGCCACGCAGGATCTCCAGACCGACGTCGATGTCCCGGTCGCGGCTCTCGATGAGCCCGTCGGTGTAGAGGACGAGCTGGCTTCCCTCGGGCACCTCGAACTCCGCGCTCTCGAAGGGCAGGTCGCCCAGGCCCAGCAGCGGACCGGCGGACACGTCGGGGAAGGTCACGGTGCCGTCCGGACGGACGAGGGCGGGTGGCGGGTGGCCGGCCCGGGCCGCGCTGCACATGCCGGAGGCCGGATCGTAGACGACGTACAGGCAGGTGGCTCCGATGAGTCCCTCATCGTCCCCCTGGTCCGCCCGCTCCCGGTCGATTCGGGTCACCAGGTCGTCCACCCGGGCCAGCAGCTCGTCCGGCGGGAGGTCGAGGGTGGCGAAGTTGTGCACCGCGGTACGCAGCCGCCCCATGGTGGCCGCCGCGTGCAGACCGTGCCCCACCACGTCCCCGACCACCAGTGCCACCCGGGCGCCGGACAGTTCGATGACGTCGAACCAGTCCCCGCCCACCCCGGACTGGGCCGGCAGATAGCGGTGGGCCGCCTCCAGCGCGCTCAGGTCCGGCAGGTCACGGGGGAGCAGACTGCGTTGCAGGGTGACCGCCATCGCGTGCTCGCGGGTGTACCGGCGGGCGTTGTCGAGCGCCACGGCGGCCCAGGCGGACAGCTCCTCGGCGAACAGCACATCGCTCTCGTCGTACGGCTCCGCCCGCTCCGAGCGCCAGAAGTCCACCGAGCCCAGCACCGTGCCGCGGGCCCGCAGGGGCACCGCGATCAGGGAGTGGAAACCGTGTCCCAGGAGCTCCTCCGCGCGGTCGGGGGCCAGCGTCCGCCATCCCTCGGCGGTGCTCAGATCCGCCTCCAGTACCGCGCGGCCGCTCTTCACGCACCGTGCCTGCGGTGTGGCGTCGGGGAAGCGAACCGTTTCGCCCACCGCCATCAGCGGCAGGCCGTCGTGGACGGTGCTCAGCCCGGCCCGCCGCATGACGGTGTGCCGCTCGGTCGGCTCCTCGCCGTGCAGCACCTCCTCGGCCAGGTCGACGGTGACCAGGTCGGCGAAGCGCGGAACCGCCACCCCGGCCAGTTCGTGCGCGGTGCGCTCCACGTTCAGGGAAGAGCCGATCCGTGCCCCCGCGTCGTAGAGCAGGCTCAGGCGCTCCCGGGAGGCCTCGGCGCGACCGGACAGAGCACGCAACTCCGTGGTGTCCCTGAGCGTCACCACGCTCCCGGCGTTCCCGTCGCCGGGCCCCGTGCGCCGCTTGTTGACCGCCAGCAACCGGCCGGCGGAGGGGAACACCTCGTCGGTGGCCGTCCGCTCCGAGACCAGCAGTTCGACGACGCCCGGGTTCAGACCCAGGTCGGCGATCTTCCGGCCCTCCGCGTCCGGCGGCAGATCCAGCAGCCGTCGCGCCTCGTCGTTGGCCAGCACCAGCTGCCCGTCACCCCCTACGATCAGCACTCCCTCCCGCACCGCGTGCAGCACCGCGTCGTGGTGGTCGTACATCCGGGTCATCTCCACCGGACCGAGACCGTGGGTCTGACGCAGCAGCCGCCGGCTCACCAGGGCGGTGCCGCCCGCGCAGATGGCCAGGGCCACGCCCGCGGCCCCCAGGATCACCGGGAACTGCTGGGCCGCCATGCCCGCCACCTTCTGGACCGTGATCCCGACCCCCACCGAGCCGACCGGCGTCCCGTCGGGCTCGGTGACCGGGGCGTACCCGACCACCGAGCGCCCCTTGACGGTCTCGATGGTCTCTGTCAGGGGGGAGGTCAGCGGCTTGATCGGGCTGGTGACGGCCTTCCCGATCAGCGAGGGATCGGGGTGCGTGTAGCGGACCCCGTCCTTCGAGTACACGACGACGAGGTCCACGTCGGTCGTCCGCTCGATCCGCTCGGAGAGCGGCTGCAGGGCCTTGCTGGGGTCGGGACCGGTCATCGCCGTCAGCGTCTGCGGGGAGTTCGCGAACGTCGTGGCGACGGCCAGGGACCGGCTCTGGGCCTCGTGGAGGCTGTCACGCCGGGCCTGGAACACGAGGGCGACCAGCGCGGCGGTGATGATCAGGGTCACGACCAGGACCTGGAGCACGAACACCTGGCCGGCCACGCTGCGGACCCGTAGCAGGGACCGCAGCCGCCCGGGGGGCCGCACCGACCGGGAGTCCTCGCCGCGCCGGTCCCGCTGCCGGGCCGACCGGGCGTGTGCGGTCCGGCCCCCGAACAGGCGGGGGGACACGAGGGGAGGGCGACGGGGATGTGCGGTCACTGCATCGTTCGCCTCCTCGGCAGCGGTGCCCCGGCCGTCATGGTCACCCGTCCGCCGACCGGTCGGCGGGGAAGGCCGGCGGTGCGCGGCCTCCGCGGCGTCGTGGCCGACGAGCGGACACCGGGACCATCGACCCGGATATTCTTCGCATTCCTCGCGAACGAGTCAACGGTACCCGCTCATCCCCGGTCCGGTGGCGGAACCGCTGCGCACGGAGGGCGCCACACGCCACAATGCGGCTCAGGAACGACACCACCGCAGGGGGAAAAGCCATGGCCGGCCAACGAGAGTTCCAGACAGCGGTCAGAGTCGAGAAGGCGCGGATCTGGTCCGCCTGGGCGTCCGGCGGTTCCGTCATGCTGGCCGCCGCCCTCGCCACCCAGGACATCCGCGTCGTCGGCGTCGTCACCCAGGTCCTGCTCGTCGGCGTCGGCATCGTGTTCACCGTCACCGCCGTACGGATGACCGACCGGCTCAACCGCAAGGCCGAAGCGGCCCGCCGGAACGCCCTCGGGGGCTTCTGACCCAGGGGGCTCAGTCGGCGACCTGCCCGGTGAGGCTCCGCCCGATGCCCCGGGCCGCCACCTGCAGGGCGCTGACCAGCCGTGCCCGGTCGCGTTTGAGACTGGGGGCGACGATGCCGAGCGCCGCCACCACCGTGCCGTCCGACCGGATCGGCACGGCCACCGTGCACGCGCCCAGGCTCATCTCCTCCACCGTCGTGGCGTAGTCGTCCTCGCGCACCTTCTTGAGCTGGCCGCGCAGCAGTCCCGGCCGGCTCACCGTGTAGGGGGTGATCCGGGGGAGGTCGGCGAGCACCTCCTCCTGGACGTGGTCCGGGGCGTGCGCGAGCAGCACCTTGCCGACCCCTGTCGCGTGCAGCGGCAGGCGGGAGCCGATCGCGCTGACCACCGGCACCGAGGCGTGACCGGAGAGCCGGTCCACGTACAGCGCCTGCAGGCCGTCGCGCACCGCGAGGTGCACGGTGGCGAGGGTCGCGCCGTAGAGGTCGTGGAGGTACGGGGAAGCGATCTGCTGCAGCCCGGTGTGCACGGGCGCGAGCAGGCCGATGTCCCACAGCCGACGCCCGACGACGTACTCCCCCGACGCGGTACGGCTCAGCGCGCCCCACGCGACGAGCTCGCCGACCAGCCGGTGCGCGGTCGGGACCGGGAGGCCGGCGCGGGCGGCGAGCTCGGTGAGACCGAGCCGCCGGTGCCGACCGTCGAAGGCCCCCAGGATCGCCAGCGCACGGCTGGTCACGGAACGCCCGGGCCTCGCGGAGTTGCCTGCCATGCCCGGCATCCTTCCGCTGAGCGGAAACGAAGACAACCCCGGCACCGGTTCCACGGCTCTCCGGAAGCGGCACCGGGACGGCAGGAAAGGTGGGCTGCTCGTCATTGCGGCCACCCTGCTCCCCGCCGAGGATGAACGCCATGACGAGGAGATCGGTGCTGGTGGTCGTCTTCGACGACGTGCAGAGTCTCGATGTGACCGGGCCCCGTGCGCAACGACCGCGACGACCTCGCACTCGTCGCGGACCACAGCCTCGACGACGTGCCGGCCCCCGACATCGTCGTGGTGCCCGGCGGCCCCGGGCAGACCGCGCAGATGGAGAACGAGACGCTCCTCGACTGGCTGCGCACCGCCAGCGCCACCAGCACCTGGACGACCTCGGTGTGCACGGGCTCGCTCCTGCTCGCGGCGGCCGGGCTGCTCGAAGGCCGCCGTGCCACCTCGCACTGGCTGGCGCTCGACGGCCTCGCCGCGTTCGGTGCCGAACCGACCGGTGAGCGCGTCGTCACGGACGGCAAGTTCGTCACCGCGGCCGGAGTCTCCGCCGGAATCGACATGGCCCTCACCCTGGCCGGCAGGATCGCCGGCGACGCACACGCGCAGGCCGTCCAGCTCGGGACCGAGTACGACCCCCAGCCGCCCCACGACGCGGGCTCACCCCGAAAGGCCCCCGCAGCCCTCGTCGACAAGCTCCGCGCCAAAAGCCGCTTCGTCCTCCGGTAGCCCCACCCGGCGGGCGGCTCCACGCGCGCGTCTCAGCCGCGGACGCACTCCTCGATCACCGAGGCGACCTGCTCGGTCGCGGCCGAGACGCGGTGCGTGCGCCGGGCCAGCATCAGCTCGACGGACTCGGAGCCGGTGAGCGGTACGTAGGTCACGCCCTCGAGGCTCAGGCTCTGCACCGACTGCGGCACCAGGGCCACGCCGTGTCCCGCCGCGACGAGGACGACCAGGGTGGCCGTCTCGCCGATCTCGATGAGCGGGTCGGGCCGGAAACCGGCCCGCCGGCAGGCGGACAGGACCCGGTCGTACATCGAGGACCGGGACTGCGAGGGGTGGATGACGAACGGCTCGTCGGCCAGGGCCTTCAGCGGGATGCTCGGCCGGTCCGCCAGCCGGTGGTGGGCCGGCAGCACGGCCACCAGCGGCTCGGACCGCAACGGCGTGGTGCGGATGTTCTCCTCCGACACCGCGCCCCGCAGGACGGCGAGGTCGAACGTGCCGGAGAGCAGGCCCTCGACGAGCCGCGGGGTGAGGATCTCACCCCGCAGGTCCAGGGTGATGCCCGGCAGCTTCGCCCGTACGGTGCGGGCGACCTTCGGCAGGACGTCGTAGGTGGCCGTGCCGATGAAGCCGACCGAGACCCGGCCCGCGTGGCCGGTGGCGAGCTCCCGCAGGTGGATCCGCGCGCGCTCCTCCTCCGCGACGAGGGTGCGCGCGTAGTCGGTGAGGTGACGGCCGGCCTCGGTCAGTTCGACGCGCCGGGTGGACCGGTTGAACAGCGAGACGCCCAGCTCCCGCTCCAACTGCTTGACCTGCTGGGACAGGGCCGGCTGCGCCACGTGCAAGCGGGCGGCCGCGCGCCCGAAGTGGCACTCCTCGGCCAGGGCGAGGAAGGAGCGGAGCTGACGGAGTTCCATACCCCCATTCTATAAGCGCTGCTTATGAATCAATGCGGACTAGGTCTTGGACATGATGAAAGGGGCCCTCGTACTGTGGGGGCGTGAGCGACAGTTACCTTTACGCAGCAGCAAGAACGCCTTTCGGTAAATTCTCAGGCGCCCTCGCCGAGGTCCGGCCCGACGACCTTGCCGCGGTGGCTGTCACCGGGGCCCTGGCCAAGACCCCCGCACTCGACCCGGCCGAGATCGGCGACGTCGTCTGGGGCAACGCCAACGGCGCCGGCGAGGACAACCGCAACGTCGGCAGGATGGCCGTCCTGCTCGCGGGACTGCCCACCTCGGTCCCCGCCACCACCGTCAACCGGCTGTGCGGATCCTCCCTGGACGCCGCCATCATCGCCTCCCGCGCCATCGAGACCGGCGACGTGGACATCGTGCTCACCGGCGGCGTCGAGTCGATGACCAGGGCGCCCTGGGTCCTGCCCAAGCCCTCGCGCGCGTTCCCCGCCGGAGACGTGACCGCCGTGTCCACCACGCTCGGCTGGCGGCTGGTCAACCAGCGCATGCCCAAGGAGTGGACCGTCTCCCTGGGCGAGGCGAACGAGCAGCTGGGCGAGCGCTTCACCATCGCCCGCGAGCGGCAGGACGAGTTCGCCGCCCGCTCCCACAACCTCGCCGACGACGCCTGGAACGCGGGCTTCTACGACGACCTGGTGGTGCCCGTCGTCACGGACCGCAAGGGCACGACCGTCACCCGGGACGAGGGGATCCGCCCCGGCTCGAGTGCCGAGAAGCTGGCCGGGCTCAAGCCCGTCTTCCGCACCGACGGCGTCATCACCGCGGGCAACGCCTCCCCGCTGAGCGACGGCGCCTCCGCGGTCCTGCTCGGCTCGGGCGAGGCCGCCGCCCGCATCGGCACCGACCCCCTCGCCCGCGTCGCCGGCCGGGGCGTGTCCGCGCTGGACCCGCAGCTGTTCGGGTACGCCCCCGTGGAGGCGGCGAACCGGGCGCTGAAGGGCGCCGGGATCACCTGGTCCGACGTCGCCGCCGTCGAACTCAACGAGGCCTTCGCCGTCCAGTCGCTGGCCTGCGTGGACGCCTGGGGCGTCGACCCGGAGATCGTCAACGCCAAGGGCGGCGCGATCGCGCTCGGCCACCCCCTGGGTGCCTCCGGAGGCAGGCTCCTGGGCACCCTGGCCCACCGGTTGAAGGAGTCGGGGCAGCGCTGGGGCGTCGCCGCCATCTGTATCGGAGTCGGCCAGGCGCTCGCCGTGGTCCTGGAGAACGTCTCGGGAGGCAACCGATGAACACACAACTGTGCGACCACGCGGACGAGGCGGTGGCCGGGATCGAGGACGGCTCGACCGTGCTCGTCGGAGGGTTCGGCATGGCCGGCATGCCGGTCGACCTGATCGACGCCCTCATACGCCAGGGCGCCAAGGACCTCACCGTCGTGTCCAACAACGCCGGCAACGGCGACACCGGACTGGCCGCGCTGCTGGCCAAGGGGCGGGTCCGCAAGGTGATCTGCTCCTTCCCGCGCCAGGCGGACTCCTGGGTGTTCGACGAGCTCTACCGGGCGGGCCGGATCGAACTGGAGGTCGTCCCCCAGGGCAACCTCGCGGAACGGATGAGGGCGGCCGGGGCCGGCATCGGCGCCTTCTTCTGCCCCACCGGGGTCGGCACGCTCCTCACGGAGGGCAAGGAGACCCGAGAGATCGACGGCCGCACCTACGTGCTGGAGTACCCGATCAGGGGCGACGTCGCGCTGATCGGCGCCCACCGCGCCGACCGCATGGGCAACCTCGTCTACCGCAAGACCGCCCGCAACTTCGGTCCGGTCATGGCCACCGCCGCGACCACGGTGATCGCGCAGGTCCGCGAGATCGTCGAGACCGGCGAGATCGATCCCGAAACCGTCGTGACCCCCGGCATCTACGTCGACCGTGTGGTCAAGGAGGCAGCCACCGCATGAACGCGACCAGCCGAGCGATGAACGACCAGGGCCCGCTGAACGGCCGGGGTCCGCTGAGCAAGAACGAGATGGCCGCCCTCGTGGCGCGCGACATTCCCCAGGGCGCCTTCGTCAACCTGGGCATCGGGCAGCCGACCCTCGTCGCCGACCACCTGCCCGCCGACTCCGGTGTGGTCCTGCACACCGAGAACGGCATGCTCAACATGGGGCCCGCGGCGAAGGAGGGCGAGGTCGACCCCGACCTGACGAACGCGGGCAAGATCCCGGTGACCGAACTGCCGGGAGCCGCCTACTTCCACCACGCCGACTCGTTCGCGATGATGCGCGGCGGTCATCTGGACATCTGCGTCATGGGCGCGTTCCAGGTCTCGGCCACCGGCGACCTGGCCAACTGGCACACGGGGGCACCCGACGCCATCCCCGCCGTCGGCGGGGCCATGGACCTGGCGATCGGCGCCAAGCAGGTGTACGTGATGATGACGCTCTTCACGAAGGCCGGCGCCCCCAAGCTGGTGCCCGAATGCACCTACCCGCTCACTGGGCTGCGCTGCGTCGACCGCGTCTACACGGACCTCGCGGTCTTCGACGTCACCCCCCAGGGCCTCAGGGTCACCCAGACCTTCGGCACCACCCTGGACGAACTCGCCGACCGCCTCGACGTACCCCTGCTCCCCGCCGAGGCGTGAGCCCCGGGCCGACGGCCCGCCCGACCCCACACCGACGGCCTGCCCGCACACCGCGGGCAGGCCGTCGCACGCTCCGCCGCACGCCCTGAGAAGAACGTCAACGGCCGTCTCAGGCGCGGCGGGACCGGATAACTGTGAGCCCGCAACCCCAGCGGCGGGCCTCACGGGCGGGGCCGAGGCCTCTCAGGCCGACGCCCTCTGCCCGGCGCCGCTCTTCGCCGCCGCGGCCGGGTGGCTGATGGTCGCTGTCCCGTACAGATGGTCTTGCCGGGAGAGGCGGACGGTGCCTGACCCGCACATACGGCATCAGAGCCCTGTATCCGCCGTACCGCTGCCCTCCCACCAGCGATACTGGACGTATGGGTGCGACGACCACCGTCCCCCGCGTCGAGGTACTGCGGGACCGTTACCGCAGCCGGCTGCCCGAGCTTCTGCAGGAGCTGGACGGTCCCGTCGAGGGCATCGTCGGCCTGCCGCTGTACATCGTCTGGTCCGGGCGGACGAGCTACAGCCTGGACCGTCCGAAGTCCCGCATGACGCTCTACCGGACCGTCCTCGCCGAGGGCCCGCGCGAGGATCTGGAGGCCTTCCTCCACCACCGGCTGCCGGCCGAGCAGTGGCCCGTGCTGCGCCGCCTGGTCAGCCTCTGCATCCGCGAGGTCTGGGAGGATGCCTTCCCCGAGCTGCCCCGCACCGCTCCGGCCGACGCGACCGCCGCGTGAGGCTCACCCCGCTCCACGAACGTCTCCTCGCCGCCGTCCTCTGCGCCGACGGTTGGCCCGCTGGTCCTTCAGCTCGGGAATCGTGTGCTTGATGCGGCGTCTTCGCAGGTAGCGGCGGTTGCGGCGGGAGCTGTAGGCTTTGTCGCCGCTGATGTGACCGGGCCGGGTCCGGTCCAAGACCTCGATCGTCTGCGGGGCGTCGCCCCAATGGCCCGGTGTGACCAGCAGGGCCAGAGGGCGGCAGCCGCCCTCGCCGACGAGGCGGATCTTGCAGGTCAGGCCGCCTCGGGACCGTCCGAGTCCCTCATCGGGGCGGTGGTTCCGGTGCGTCGTCCTTTTTTCGGAACCCGCGGCCCGGCCTTGCGGGCGGCGGCCGCGTGCTGGTGGGCCCGGCAGGACGTCGAGTCAATTCCGACCATCGACCAGTCGATCCGCCCCGCAAGGTCGGCGTCGACCTGGACCGCCTGCAGGATCCGGTCCCAGGTGCCGTCCGCCGACCAGCGGCGATGCCGTTCATGGACCGCCTTCCAGAACCCGTAGCGTTCCGGCAGGTCACGCCACGGGACGCTATCCGGCAGGGAGTTTTCGCACCGGCTTCCACCGGTCATGTACGGCCCCGGTGTGACGCGTTCCGCAAGTACGAGTACTACTAATCGTATGATCGCCTTGCGTGTGACGTGAGATGCCGAAGCGACGGGGCGGGGGTACTACGGCATGGGCATACGAGAGTCAGGGCCGGGGCAAGGGAACGGTTTCGATCTGCGCGTGTCCGGTGAGGACCTCACCAAGCTCGCCGACGACCTCGATGACATGCAGGACCACCTGGACAAGCAGATCCGACGCATGGACGCGATCGTCGACCGCATCGAGGCAGGCTGGCGTGGCCCGGCCGGAACCGCGTACCGAGCCTTCCACCGGGCCGCTGCCGAGGACGCCGTACGCATCCGGGACGTCATGCGCCACCTGGAGCAGGCCGTACGCCTGAGCCGTGACGGTTTCACCGAGAAGGAACTGGACGTACTCCAGCAGATGCGCAGCATCCGAGTGGACATCAGCAGCGAGGTGGACAGGCTGTCCACCCCCCACCCGGACGGGAGTGCCGACGGCGCGCCGGAGCGTCGGCGCAGCAGCCTCGACTCGCTTTGACGTCCGTTGTCGACCCCACCCTTCACCAGCGCAGTTCCGAACACGAAACGGGGAATCATGACGACAGGGCCGTCGGACGGCGACCACATAACCGTGTCCCTTGCCGGCCTCCGCGAACTCGCCGGCGAACTGGAGGACATCCTCAAAAAGCTCAACGACAAGCTCGACGACCTCTACGACCGTGCTGTGCCGGTCGTGCTTTCCTGGGAAGGCGAGGCCCGCGAAGTCTTCGTCGACAAGCTCGACGAGTGGGACCGCTCGGCACAGGACCTGCAAGCGGCACAGAAGTGGCTGCACGCCTGTGCGACCACCTCTCACGTCAATTACACGGCCGCGCATCAGGCTGTGCTACGGGGCTGGGGCGCGCGCTGATGGCCGGTCCGCAGCCGGGCACCCAGGGGTCCGGAGGGCAGAACGGCACCATCGACATCAAGCCGTCCGACCTTTACCGGGTGTCGACGGGTGTCGCCGCCCAGCAGACGCCGATGGACAGGGGTGCCAAGACCCTTCTGGAGGAGCTGAACAAGTATCCGGACGCCGGCGGTTACGGAACCGCTCCGCAGGCGTTCGCGACCTCGTACGTCAAGGTGGGCAACCGCTTCCTCGAGGTGTGGGCCAAGAGTGTCGTGAGCATCGGCGGCGCGGCGGTCGGCTTCACCACGACGGCCAACAACTACGCGAAGGCGGAGGCGGCCAACGATCCCTCCGGGCGGACCAGGGAAATCACCCAGTCACCGCCGCAGGTCATCGACAGGGCTCCGGCCTACGGTCCCGTACCCAACCTCAAATGGGGTGATGACGACGGCGGCGACGACTTCATCCGCACCCTCCTGGAGTGGGTACCGGAGCCTGTCCGCGAGATTCTGCGCCCCATCGTGAAACACGCCTTCCGTATGGGGAAGGTCGCGGAGGTCTACCCCTACCCGCAGCAGCATCACCTCAACTCACTGTCCAAGGCATGGATGGCGACGACCTCGACGCTCTCGATGTCCGAGACCGCGCTGACCGGAAACGTCAACAGCATCACGCAACAGAGCAACAGCGAATGGCACGACGCCATGCGGCAGTTCTGCAGCGCACTGTGGGGGACGACCGCGTGGGGCACGAGCCGCGAAGGCTACGAGTGGAAGCACGACTCGGCCTCGTCGCAGACCGCCTCGCACCCGGTGATGACGGTGCTGTTCGACATCGCACAGAAGGTCGGCGACCTGCTGTACGACTTCGCCGAAGCCGCCGTTTACCTCAATCGCGAGGTGTGGGACGTCTACGTGGACGCGATCCGGGAGGCGATCCCCAAGGTGGAAGTGAACCTCAAGGACGGTGTCGGGATGGACGACGTCAAGGGCCTCGTCAAAGGAGTGGTGAAGGGGGTCGCCAAGGGAGCGAGTCAGCTCGGCGCGGGCATCGTCCTCAACATCGACACCGGCCGACTCAACGCGATCGTCACCGAGTACAACCGGCGGGTCGACGCGCTGGTGCCTCGTCTCGACGCGTTGATGGGACCGTTGGACGAGGCCTACCGCAGTGCGCCGTCCTTCCACGCGGAGGAGGCACGCGCGCAGGCGTTCGGCGCTCGGGCACTGAACGAGTTCAGGACCGAGCACACATACACGGTGCCGGGAGAGGACCCCAGGAACCACTTCTATCCACTGGACCTGGCCGGTCAGGAGGGCATCCATGGAAGCCACGGCGTCGACAAGCACATCGGGCTCACCGACGACCAGTTGAAGCAGCGCCTCCGGGACCAGGGAAACGCCCCGTCCGCCTCCACGTACAAGGACTTGACGTCCGCGCAGCGTCTGACACAGGCGGCGCTCGACGACATCGACAACGCGCAGCGCGTCGAGGACTGGATCAAGAGGGTGGAGAGGCGGATGGCCAACAACCCGAACTGGAACCCCGACAACTCGAAACTCGACCCGGCTCTCAAACTCACCGTGAGCGAGGTGACCGGTCGCACCGTGGAACGCGGTGACTACACCTCGCACGGTATGAATGCCTCGGCAAGCGAGGTGCATTCCGTGCAGGTCGCGCTGAAGTACAAGAGGGGTATCGACCCGCCCTTCGTCGTCGTCACGTCGTACCCTGTCAGTCCTTAGCAGATCGTAAGTTCGTTCGTGGTTCATGTTCGTGACAACGAGGATGGTGACAGCTTGATCCTGCACACTGGAGCTCTCTTCACCGATGGTCCTGTGAGGAGGGTCCTGGATCTCGCCGCCGCGGTGCGGGACTCCGGGGGAGAGCCGTCCCTCGACGCCGAGCTGCGGCGTTTCATCCGGACCACGAGCGCAACCGTTGCGACGGACTGGGTGTGTCCGATCGAAACCGTGACTGCGCTGCTCGATCATGTCGCCGGTCTCTGCGCCGACGGTACAGAAGCCGCGCCGCAGGAGTTCCGTCGGCTCCTGGAACGAGTCGGTGCCGGAACGGACCCCGCCGCGTACCTGCACTCCCTGGCAGAGAGGCTCCGGGCCCTGGCACAGGACCCGCGGGACGACTACGACGAGCTTCCGTTGACCCGCTGGGAGATCGATGTCAGATTTCCCCGGCTTTCCGGATTCGGAGTCAACTGGGTGTACGAGGGGGAATACGAGACCCTTCAGGATTCCATTCAGGCCGCGATAGATTCTGAACATCCCTACTGCGGCGAGTTCCTGGCCCCACTCGCCGCCGAGGCCCAGTCCGCCCTGGTGCTCTTCCCGGGAGAACAGGCGATGGTGGACGGCCTGTCCGCCGCCGTCGGCTGGGCGTCCCCCACGGCGCTGCGTGACCTGCTCCGGGCCCTCGACGACCACATGCAGCGGGAGCACGCCGTCCTGCCATGACCCCACATCCTTCGGAGGTCCCCTCCGCCATGCCGTCCCGGAACCGCTCCGCCACCTACCCCGACCGTGAAACCGCCCAGTGGGCCACGCAGCAGGTCGTCACCGACAACGAGCAGCTCATCCACCGCTGGCTCGCCCAGGGCACGCGCCCGCGGTTGACCATTGAGGCGTCCTGGCCCGCGCGGCCCGAACCGGTCGGCCGGGTGCTGTTGCAGGCGATGATGCTGGCGGGGCGGGAACCCGTCTACGTACGTGCCGCGCGCGTCGTGCTCAAGCGGGACGCTTCGGCCCCGCACGGCTTCGTCGTCCATGCCACGTTTCCCGTCCACCTCTAGCCCACCCGCCGCTGATCATTCATAAAGGCCAATCCCGTGCCCCTGAGCCCCCTCGAACACGACCGCCGCTACGGTGAGCTGGACCAGGTGATCCGTGCCTACGTCGGGCAGCCGGCGGACGACACCCCGGACACACCCGGCCAAGCCCTGACGGCCTACCTCCGGCACACCTGGCACACCCGTCCCTGGGCGCTGGCCGTCGCCGAGCGGCAGGTGCAGGAGTACGCCGAGAACCCGCCCGGACGTCTCCGGCTGCGGCTGGGCGAGTTCTACGCCATCCCCGATGTGGGCCTGCCCGAGGGAGAGGTCCAGGAGTGGCTGTACACGCTCGCCGACCACATCAGGCGCAGCATCGAGGAGGGTGAGGTGCCGCCGCCCGCCGCGCCCGCCACCCACTGGGAGTGGCACGCCCGGTTCCCGGAGCTCGGTCAGTTTCTCGGCGGGTGGTTCTCGCAGGACATGCCGGACGAGTTCGATGACCACGACGCAGCCGTCGCCGACTACCGGGCCTCCACCGCCCCGCACCTCGTTGCCCACCTCGTCGGCGAGCTGCACGAGCTGCTCGCCCTCGACCTCGACGAGTCCGGCTACGCCCTGGCCGTCGCGGAGCTCGGCATGGAGGTTGACCCCCCGGTGCCGTACGCCCCGAGCGGTTGGCTCGCCCACCTCGCCGACCGGCTCGCCCGGCCGAGTGCGGAGTACAGGGCGACGCCGCGGGCCGGGCAGGAATAGCCCGGACTCCGCCGGCACCTATGCCGACGACAAGCTGTTGGCGCAGTTGTACGTGGTCACGTCCTCCGTCTCAGGCGCGGCGGGACCGCACGACCAGGGCCGTGCCTCCGGCAACCGCGAGGACCGCCGCGCCGCCGAGGACCGCGGTCTGCTCGCCCGTGCCGGTCTTGGCGAGACCGGGGCGCGAGCCGTGTGCGGCCTGCAGGATCAGGTCGGTGACCTCGCCCGGGTCGGTCTCCAGTACGGCGTGCGGGGCGTCGACCTCGACGGTGGTCGAGCCCGCCCGCTTCGCCATGAAGCGCAGGTTCTCGGTGCCGATGGTGCGGTCGTCGGTGGCGACGAGGTACCAGGAGGGGATCGTCCTCCACGCGACCGCCGTGGTCGGTTCGCTGCCGGTGGCGAGGGCCGCAGGCCGCTGCGCGGCGGCGAGAGCATGGGCCCGGCTCGCCTCGAGCCGGTCGCTCAGGAAGACATCGCTGAACTTGTCCGGCTTGAGGTAGAGATCGACGTCGGTGGGGCCGCGGCCGAACGGAACGGCTTCCAGGGCGGTGGGAACGGGCGCCTCGGGGTCCTCCGTCACACGGCTGCCGGGGTGCTTGGCCGCCAGTTGCAGGGTGGTCTCGCCCTTGTCCGGGGCGAATCCGGCGATGTAGACGAGGGACGTGACGTTCGGGTTGCCGGCCGCCGCGTCGGTGATGACGGCGCCGCCGTAGGAGTGGGCGGCGAGGACGACGGGACCCTTGATCGTCTTGAGCCGGGCGGCGAGGTAGTCGGAGTCGGCGGAGAGGCCGCGCAGCGGGTTCGCGGCGGCGATCACCGGATAGCCCTGGGCCTGGAGGCTTTGAACGACCTCGTTCCAGCCCGAGGCGTCCGCCCAGGCGCCGTGCACCAGCACGATGGTCGGCTTGGTGCCCCCAGGAGGTCCGGCGCCGCCGCCGCTCTCGGAGGCCGCGGACGGGCCGGCGGCTGCCAGGGCCGCGGCGGGGAGGAGGACGGCCAGGGGAAGTGCCCGCCGGGCGGCGTGCCGTATGTGCTTCATGACCACTCTTTCGCCGAGGGAAACGACTGCACGATGACACTGCGTTCCACCGGTCGGTACGGCACTGCGAACTGGTCCGGTCGAGTGAAGGCCGCCGTCGAGGCCTCGGCCTGAGAGGCCCCGAACCACCCGGATGTCCGCCTACTGAGACATGCATCTCAAACGGGTACGTTTGTAGGACCCCTCGGCGTTTCGCCGGGGCCGTAAGAAAGTGCGAGAAGAGGAAACACGTATGTCTCACCCCTTGCTGGTGGACCCGGCCTGGCTGCACGAGCGCCTCGGGGATCCCGCGATCCGGATCATCGACGCGACCACCTTCCTCACCCAGCCCGAAGGCGACGGTTACTACGACGTCGAGTCGGGCCGCCAGGCGTACGAGAAGGCCCACATACCCGGCGCCGTCTTCGCCGACCTGCTGGACGACCTCGCCGACCCCGACGCGGCCACCACGTTCACCGCGCTCGACAGCGAGACGTTCGCCGCCCGGCTCGGCGCTCTCGGCGTCGGCCCCGGCACGCACGTGGTCGTCTACGACCAGGGCCCGAACATCTGGGCCACCCGGCTGTGGTGGAACCTGCGCTACGAGGGCTTCGACGACGTCTCGGTGCTGAACGGCGGCCTCCCCGCCTGGATCCGAGCGGGCCACGAGGTCAAGAGCGGCGTGGAGTCCAACGAGCCCGCCGTGTTCACCGCGAACCGCCGCCCCGAGCTGTACGCCGACAAGGACGCGGTCCTCGCCGCGATCGAGGACCCCGGCACCCGGCTGGTGAACTCCCTCGACCGGCCGACCTTCGCGGGCACCCGCCAGACCTACGCCCGCCCGGGCCGCATCCCGTCCAGCACGAACGTTCCGTTCCCCGAACTCGCCGACTCCGACGGTCTCTTCCGCGGTCCGGACGAAGTCCGCGGGCTCTTCGACGAGGCCGGCGCCCTGGACGAGTCCAAGAAGGTCATCACGTACTGCGGCAGCGGCATCGCCGCCACCGGCCTGGCCTTCCAGCTGGCCCTCCTCGGCCGCCCCGACGTCGCGATCTACGACGGTTCCCTCACCGAGTGGGCCGCCGACCCGGCCCTGCCCCTCGAAGTCGACTGACGGTCCCGGTTCACCCGGCCCCCCCGGACCCGTGCTGTCCGGGGGGCCTGCCGGGCGGCGGGGCACGAGTGAGGCCGGAGAGCCCGCTCGCCCCACGCAGCCGCCGCCCCGGCCGCAGCGCCCGCCGACCACACCTCGATCAAGGCGGGTTCGAGCGTGCTGATCACTCGGGAAGGTACGCCCCCCGCGCGTTCTCCCGCACCCGGGCCTCCGGGCCGGCGGACGGCCCGCCGAACAGCCTGGTCGGCACCCGGGTCCTCCTTGTCCGGTGTCGGTGTCATGGAGCAGCTTGCGGGTCGGGCTGGAGCGGGCCTGCTCGGTCAGGGCCTCGACCTCGGTGTTCCGTTCCGTCCGTGACCTCCTTCACCCGGTAGTGGCGAGCGACACAGGAGGCGGGCCACGGCCGCTCGCCACCGCTGCTGAACGGTTCCAGCATCTCGCTGATGACGAGCCGCCTGTAGGGCAGCACCGTGGCCCCCGCCGCGGCCCGGTCCCGGAGCAGGCGGTCCTGGCTGTCCCAGGCCCCGGCCCGCACCCGCATGTCCGACTCCAGGTCGCGCAGGGACACGGCCAGTACGGCGGTGACGCCCACGCACAGGAGCGCGGCGCCCGCGGCCGCCGGCGCCGTCCCGCGACGGTGGTGCCGCACCGCCAGGTTCCCGAGGAGAGCGCCCGCGCCGACGAGCAGGAGGAGCAGCGGGAAGAGGTAGTCGTTCCACAGCCTGTTGGTGGTCGCGACGGAGGGGCCGAACGCCGGATAGGCGATGACCGTGCACAGGTATCCGGAGAACAGCACAGCCGCCGCCCCGGATCCCAGAAGCAGGGGTGCCCTGCGGTCGGGCCGGGGGATGCCTCCGTCCGCGCGGCGGGCGAGTACGCCGATCAGCATGCCCACGGCGATCGCGCCGACGTACTGCCAGGTCGTGACCAGGGTGTGGAGGACCTGCGTGTACCCCCGCAGCGAAGCGACGAGCGATCCGGGCGCGAGCATGGAGTCCGTGGGGTGACGTGAGCGCCGGTTCATCGAGCCGGGGGAGGTGAGGAGCACGGCGGTGCCGATGAGGATGCCCGCGCCGGCCGCGGCGCACCAGGCCCGGACGAAGGCGAGCCGGCCGGCCGGGAAGAGCCGGCGGCCCAGCAGCAGGACCGGGGCGAGGACGGTCAGGGCGACCACGGAGGTCTCCTCCGACAGTGTGCCCAGAACGCCCCCGACGACGAACGCGACCGCGGCGGCGGTGGCCTTTCCGCGCCGCGAGGTCGCCAGCAGGGCCGGGATCGTGGCGGCGGCCGCCAGGACGGGCGGGAAGGTGTGGGAAACCGACGAGGCCGGCCAGAAGAAGGTCTTGTAGGTGTTCGTGGAGGCGAAGCAGAAGAGGCCCAGGACCATGGCCGCGGAGAACAGCGGCACGCCCCGGGGCAGCCGCCATCCGGCGCGCCGCAACAGTGCTGCCGCCCACGCCCACAGCAGAAGCAGCATCAGGGCCGCACTGATCCCGGCATACCACTGCTGGCCTGCCACGCCGAACGTGGCGTAGGAGGCGACGAGCAGGCCGTTGGCGATCCGTCCGTTGTCCAGGGAATAGAACTGGTCCACCAGGGCCATGAAGCCTTCGTCACGCACGAGGGGCAGGAAGCACCACTCGTCGGCGCTCGGGCGCACCCAGCGCGCGCACCATGCGGCTCCGCCGAAAAGCGCCAGCGGAACGAGGGGCAGCAGGGCGGCACCCGCCGTGATGAGGGGCGAGGGAGCGCCGGTCGGGCTCGGCGCGTTCCGGCGCACGCCCGTTTCCCTGTCGGTCTCCGCCACGGACCGCACGGAGACCAGGCCCTGCCCGCCGTCCGTGCTAGCCGGGGGTGGGGTTGTCCTGTTCCGTCCGGGCCGGGCCGCTCGAAACCGTGCCCCCGGCGCCCGTCGGCCGACGGCCGGAGTTGATGGCCCACCGGGCGAGCAGGAAGGAGACCGGTGTGACCAGGACTCCGGCGACGAGTGCGGCGACATTCTTGTCCATTTCGAATCGGCTGACGGCCAGGTAGAGCAGTGCGCCGGAGGCCACCAGGTTGAAGCCGCTGGACAGCGGATAGCGGAGAAACGCGTGCCAGGTCGGACGGGTCCGGACGGTGAGGCAGGAGTTGAGCAGGAAGGAGCCGACGACACTGACCGCGTAGCCCAGGACATGCGCCGCGAGATACGGGATCCAGGGGTGCAGGCCGGCGTAGACGGCCAGGTACACGGCGGTGTTGACGAAGCCGATCGCCACGAAGGTGGCGAACTGCCGTGTTGTGGCGAGACGGCCTTTCGCATGAGCGGGCGATGCGTGCTGCGCAGGACCGGGGATCGGGGCGGGGTGCTCGTCGGTTTCCCGGACCACGAAGGAGGGGCGGCGTTTCACCTCGTGGTAGATGCGGCCGACGTATTCACCGATGATCCCCAGGGTGATCAGCTGGATTCCGCCCAGCCCCACCACCGCCATCAGGAGTGTCGCGTAGCCGGGGACGGTGGCCCCGTGCAGCGCCGCGTCGAAGCCGACCCACACCGCGTAGCCCAGTGCGGCCAGAAGACACCAGAAGCCCGCGTAGATGGCCAGCCGCAGGGGCCGGTTGTTGAAGGACAGCAGCCCGTCGATGCCGTAGTTGAGCAGACGGCGGCTGCCCCACTTCGAGCTGCCGGCGAGCCGCCGGGCGTTCCGGTAGGTGAAGGTGACCGTCGTGAAACCGATCCAGGAGAAGATGCCCTTGGAGAACCGGTTGGCCTCCGGCAGCGACAGCACCGCGTCCACCGCCCGGCGTGAGAGCAGCCGGAAATCCCCGGCGCCGTCGAGCACCTCCACCTCCATGAGGCGGCGCACCAGGGCGTAGTAGCAGCGGCTCAGCACGGTGCGCGCCGCGCCCTCCCCGTCGCGGGTCCGCCGGGGAACGACCTGGTCGTAGCCCCGCTTGTGGAGTTCCAGCATCCGGGGGATGAGTTCCGGGGGGTGCTGCAGGTCCGCGTCCATGAGGACCACCGCCTGCCCCCGGGACATCCGCAGGCCGGCCAGCATCGCGGCCTCCTTGCCGAAGTTCCTGCTGAGCACCGTGTACCGGACGCGCCGGTCGCCGGCACCGAGGCCGCCGATGATGTCCCGGGTGCGGTCACTGCTGCCGTCGTCCACATAGCAGATCTCGTAGTCGAGCCCCAACGGGCCGAGAGCCTCCCCGACAGTCGAGTGGAACCTCTCGATGACGGCGGCCTCGTTGAAGCACGGTACGACCACGGAAAGCTGAGGACTCGCCAAACCAGTCTCCTGACCGAGCACGCCTGGGCGGTCCTTTCCGCCGCACGAAGGCGGGACGGCTGTCCCCGTCGCTGCCGGGAACAGCCATCCCAGAGGCATTCGATCCGTGCTCACCCGCCGAGGGGCGGAATCACGCGTCCACACGCCCGCGGATGACCCGTTCGGCCCCGCCGGGCGGCGTGGTGGACATGAGGTCCACCGGATCGTCACGGGTACGGGGAAGACCGCGAGACCGGCCACCGCACCCGACTGGCCGGTGTCGACGCCCCGGACGTCGGCTGCCGCCCGTCCGGGCCGCGCGAGACCGCCGCGCCGTACGCTGCCCGAACCGCATCACTTCAGCCGCCGACCGGGAGTTCCCGCGTGACCGAGTCAACCGCCCCGTCCGCCCCGTCCGCCCCGTCCGCTCCGACTGCCCCGGACAAGAAGCCCTTCCTGTACGTCGTCGTCTGCGCGAGCGGGATCGCCGGCGATGTCGGCACGCTGATCACCGCCGCGCGGCAACGTGGCTGGGACGTCGGGGTCGTGGCCACCCCGCAGGCACTGGGCTTCCTCGACACGGGAGCGGTCGAGGCGCAGACCGGCTACCCGATCCGGTCCGCCTGGCGCAAGCCCGGCGAGGCCCGCCCCCTTCCTCCCGCGGACGCGATCGCCGTGGCCCCGGCCACGTTCAACACGGTCAACAAGTGGGCCGCCGGCATCTCCGACACCTTGGCCCTGGGCATCCTGTGCGAGGCGTACGGCATGGGTGTCCCCGTCGCCGTCCTGCCGTACCTCAACGCGGCCCAGGCCGCCCACCCGGCCTACCGGCAGAGCCTGGAACGGCTGACCGGGATGGGCGTCCTGGTCGGCTCGCACGAACCGCACCGACCGAAGGCCGGGGGAGGCGCCGACGGCTTCCGCTGGACGGAGGCACTGGACCTCCTGGAACCCAAGGTGCCTGCGTAGCGAGCCGCGATCGGACCGGCCTTGCCACCGGCCCCGGCCGAGGCCTGCGCCAGCGGTACCCACCGACTCGACGGAAGGGGTTCACGCATCCCCCGGATGGGCATCGATGAGCAGTGTCGGTACGGCACTGCTTTCCGGTCCCTGTCCGCCTTCGAGGAAGGCATGCGCAAGGTCGGCGAGCTGAGCCGGTGGCCCGCACTCGTCCGCACCCGCGCGCGTCGGTCGGCCGGTCAGGTGGCGGGTGGCAGATACGGGCTCGGAGCTCCGCTCCACGTCACACTCAGCGCTTCGCGAGCGCGCGTGCAGGCGACGAAGAGGAGGCAGCGTTCCCGGAGCAGGTCGGCGTCGTGTTGCAGCGGGTCCGCCTCGCGCGCGGTGATCTCCCGGGCGAACGGGACGGCGCCCTCGCTGACACCGAGGACGGACACCGCCCGGAACTCCAGTCCCTTCATCGCGTGCATCGTCGCCAGCCGTACCCCCTCGGCCTCCCGCGCGGTCTGTCCTTTGACCCGCAGTACCGGGATGCCGGCGGTCTTCAGTTTCTCCTCGGCCGCGTCCAGGGAGAGGTTGAAGCGTGCGCACACACCGATCTCGTGCGGTGCGAGGTCCTCGTCGAGCAGCGCCCGTACCCGGCCCACCAGGGCCTCGGTCTCCTCCTGCCGGGTCGCGTATCCCCGCGCCTGAGGGCGGCGCCCGTGGAGCAGGGAGCGGTACCCGGCCAGGGAGTCCGTCCCCTCACCTTCGAGCGCGTCGACGGTGACGGGCGCGAGAAGCCGCGCCGACCAGGCGAGGATCTCCTCGGTGGAGCGGTAGTTGACACGCAGCCGGAAGCTGCGGCCGGCCGTGACGATGCCCAGGGAGCCGAGCGACACCCGCGAGTCGTAGATCCGCTGATGCGGGTCGCCGGTGACGAACAGGTCGTCGGGGCCGGGGGACACGGCGGCGCGCAGCACGCGCCACTGGGCGGGGTGCAGGTCCTGTGCCTCGTCGACGACGACATGGGCGTACGGGGCCGGTTCACCGGCGAGGAGTTCCGCCGCGTGGGCGCAGACCCGCAGGTGGGTGGTCTCGCCGCGGTCGCGCAGGAACTGCTCGAACCGCTCCACACCTCTCGGCGGCGCGTGGGGCCGAGGCCGGTGCCGCGGCCGCGGCGGCTCGCGCCGAGGTAGGCGTCGAGATCACGCAGGTCCTGGCCGAGCACGACGTGCCGGTACTCCTGGGCCAGGAACCGGTCGGTGAACGGCAGACCGAGCTGCTTGACGGCCTTCTCCCACAACTGCCGCTGTTCCCGGTCCCCGATCGGTTGGGGCGCGGCCGCCGACTTCGCGCGCACGACGCCGTTCGCGTAGGCGTCGACCGTCGTCACGTCGACCCGCGCCAGCAGTTTCTCGTCCTCGTCGAGGAGCAGGCCGAGCATCTCGCGCAGTCCGGCGGCGAGCGCGTTCGTGTACGTGGTGAGCAGGATGCGGCCGTCGTGGGAACGGTCGAGCAGGTGCTTGACCCGGTGCAGGGCGGCCACCGTCTTGCCCGTCCCGGGGCCGCCGGTGACCTGGACGGGACCCCCGTACGAGGTGCGGTGGGCGACGCGCCGCTGGGAGGGATGGAGGAAGACCCGCCAGGCCGCGAACGGTTTCTCCAGGATCTCCTCCAGCTCCTGTGGTCCGGTGACCAGGCGGATGCGTGCGGGAGTGTTGGCGATCACCGTGGCCAGGTCCTCGACCGGCTCGGCGGGCGCGTCGGTCGGCCGTCGGACGGCCACGACATCCCGGTAGACCTCTTCCGGGCCGAAACCCTCGGCGAGGTACTGCAGCACCTCCAGCTGATCCTCCGGCAGGAGCGTGGAGAACGCCTCCAGTTGGGCCTTGTCCACCAGGGAACGTGCGGCGCGCAGCACCTGGCCGTCGATGCCGAGTTCGCGCAGCGTGCCGTCGGAGACGTCCGCGAACAGCAACCGGGGAGCCGTGCGTGCGGCCGTCTCGTACAGCGGCGTCAGCTCGTCCAGGGCGACGGCGTCGCGTACCTCCAGGGCCCGGGTCGCGGAGTTCGCGCTGTACAGACGCTTCGCCGCCCAGGTGTAGGCGTCGTCGTGCGGCAGGACGTTGACCAGCAGGAACATGTCGCTGCCGTCATCGGGGGCGAGGACGACGCCCCGCCAGAAGTCGGTGATGCGTATGGTGCGCATCCGCGGGTCACGGGCGTTCTGGACGGACTCCAGGTGCAGTCCCTTGTCCGCGTTGAGTTCGGCGACGCTCATGGCCTGGAATTTCGCCATGGCCTTGCGCACTCCGGCTCGGACCGGCTTCTCCAGGGTGTCGTAGCCGTCCCGGAAGCTCTGGGCGAAGGCGAGCCGGGGCATGAGGGCACTTCCTTTCCGCCTGACGGCGTTTCATGATCGTGAAGGGGGAGTGGCACCGGCCAGCCGTCCGGCGATGTCCCGGAGAGCCGACATGAACCGGTCCGGTGCGGGGGAGAGGTCGAGGCTGTGCTGGTACAGCCGCACTCCGCGTCCCTCGGGCCCCGCCGCCGTGCCGCGCACCTCGTGGAAGCGCTCGGGCCGCCGTCCGGCCGCGTACACCAGGTGCGCCTCGCGCAGACCGAGCACGGTGGCGTACGCCAGGGCCTGGTACAGGTCGGCGTTGAGGAGTCCGTCGGCCTTCTCGACCTTGTACTTGGCGTCGACGACGGCGAGCGGGGTACGCCCGTCGCCGGTGCGGACGACGAGGTCGGGGCGCATCCGCACGAGACCCGCGGTGTCGAGGTGGTGGGGGTCCTGGAGGCGCGCGGTCAGACCGTGCTCCCGCAGGGCCTCGCGCAGGGCGACGGTGACGAAGTCCTCGAACAGCTTGTTCATGTCGAGCAGGAAGCCGTCCACGGCGAGCGGTTCGGCCCCGGCCGGCCGGTGTTCCGGCGAGGAACCGCGCAGGACGGCCTCGGCGAGCCGCAGCGCGGGCTGGTAACGGGAGTTGAGACGCGACGGCTGCCAGCGCGGCAGTTCCTGTCCCCGCACCAGCGGCAGGGCGTCGGCGAGACGGACACGCTGATGGACGAGGCGTCGCCGGACGGGACCGGGAACACCGGGCAGCCGCAGCAACCGCTCGACGGCGGCGCGCAGGATGCGGTTCTCGGCGGTGTCGGCGGTGTACGCGTCATAGGCGATCTCCACGGGCGGGGTGCGGCCGAAGTGCCGCCGGATCTGCTCGGCCTCGCGCAGCCGCCCGCGCACGACCAGCGCGGACTCCTCCACCTCCCGGTAGCCCTGGAGGACCCCCCGCCGCAGCGCCGCGTCGATCTGCCGCTCCACGGCGTGCGCGAGCGCGGGGACGACGTCGTCGTACGCGCCGGTGTCGACCGTGCCCTCCCGGCTGTCGCGCCAGGCGCGTGCCGGGTCGAGGCTGAACCCGAGCAGGAAGAACAGCCGGCTCACCGGCGTCTTGGGCATGATCCGTACGACCGGACCGCCGGACGTGCGCACGGCGCCGACCCGGCTGCCCGCCCGCAGCAGCCAGTGCCCTTCCCGACCGGGGTCCGGGGTCGCGCTCTCCAGGATGCCGGAGGCGGCAAGGGCCCGCCCGGCCGCAGCGTCCAGCGGGACGGAGACGGCGGGCCCGTACTCGCGCAGCGCCACCTCGGGCACGGACACGGGCACGGTCACGGAAGCTGCTCGCGCAGCGCGTCGAGGCCGTAGCGGGCGGCGACGTCGATTCCCTCGCCGTAGTGGTGCTCCTCGAGCAGGGGCAGGATCTTCGTGCGCCAGGTCCGTTGCAGGCCGCCGTCGCGGTACACGCCCGGCTTCATCAGGTACGAGGGGCCGATGGCGAAGTCGGCGTCCTCGATGCGGGCGTTGAGGGCATCGAGGAGGCGGGCGGGCTCCAGGTCCCTGCCCTCACGCTTCAGCCAGCGCGCGAGCAGCCCGGCGGTCGGCTCGGTGCGCGGGGACAGCTCCACGAAGGCGAAACGGCGCCGCATCGCCGCGTCGACCAGGGCGATCGACCGGTCGGCGGTGTTCATCGTGCCGATCACGAAGAGGTTGGGCGGCAGGGGGAAGTCGTCTCCGGAATAGGTGAGGCGGACGGACCGGTCCCGGTACTCCAGGAGGAAGTACAGCTCGCCGAAGACCTTCGCCAGGTTGGCGCGGTTGATCTCGTCGATGATCAGGAAGTGCGGGACGTGCCGGTTGCCCTCGCGGGAGGCGAGATCGGCGAGCTCCCGCAGCGGGCCCGCCGTCAGCCGGAACGCCACCTCCCGCGTCTCCGGATCCTCCACGGGCCGGAACCCCTCGAAGAAGTCCTCGTACGCGTACGACGGGTGGAACTGCACGATCTTGACCTGCTCCGGGCCGCCGCCGAAGTACTCGGCCAGCTTCATCGCCAGGTACGTCTTGCCCGTACCCGGCGGACCGTAGAGCACCATCTGCTTCTCGTCGAGGAGGAGTTCGCGCATCTCCTCCAGCCAGGCCCGGTCGTGGACGAGGAGGCCGGCGGCGAGTGCTTCGGTGATGTCCGGCAGGGTCAGCTCCCGTTGCGCCGGCCGATCGCCGGTGTCCCCGGTCTCCGCCGGGCCCGTGCCCTCCGCCTGCCCGGTGAGCCCGTCCAGCGCGTCCAGGACGCCGGTCAGGTCGACGACGTCGTGCTGCACGGACAGTTTCTGCTGCACCTCCTCCGGCAGCTCCTCGTACGCGTGGCCGGCCGCCTGCCAGGCCACGGTCCGGCGTATATTGGACAGCCCGCCCGGCGACGCGCTCTGCACGGCCTCCCCGGTGATCCGCCCGACGTGCAGCCGGCCGTCGCCGATGGTGGCCACCGTGTCGCCGACGCGCATCTGCGTCAGGAAGGCGTGCAACTCGTCGACCAGGCCCTGCTTCTGGTGGTACGAGGCCGCCCCCTCGTACCCCTCCTCGACGAAGCGGCGCAGCGCGCTCTTGGTCGGATCGGCCTCCTCCAGGGGCGGCAGGTGCGCGCCCGCGAGCGAGACGAACCCCTCCTCCAGCCACAGCCGCCGCACCAGGTTGTGCCCCGAGACGTTGGACCCGCGCACCAGCCACGCCTTGCGCGGGGCGCGCCAGCCGGTGGACAGGTAGTCGGCGAGCGGGTGGCCCTCGACGGTGCGCCAGGACTCCGGGCCGGAGGCGTCGTAGCCGTACACCAGCGCGGCGGCGGCCGAGGAGGAGTTGCACTCGATGTCCCGGGTCACCGTCCAGCGGGGCGGTGCGTCCTCCGGAAAGCCGGGCCCGGTGGGGGCGTCGACGAGTGTGCCGTCGGCGCGCAACTCCTTGCGGAACCGGCGTGCGTGGTCGCCGAGCCCCGGCCAGGCCTCGGCGGTCACGACCGAACCCTCCCGCAGCAGGAACTTGTACGTGCCGTTGCCGCCGAACTCGGTGAGCAGATGGCCGCGCGCCTCGGCGCCGTCCTTGGGGAGCTTGATGCGGAACTCGGGCGTGCCGGGGAGGCGGTCGGACTGCGGCATGGGTGACCTTCCGAGTGGGGCGAGGTCTGCATGGGCACCGCACACCTTACCTATTGACGTTGCCAATCGATCCATGTTCAGAAGTGGTCATTTTCGATCAGTGTGTTGACACTGTAAACGAGTCGATTCTAAGGTGTGAATGTATCTGATCGGCTCTTGCGGGCGGAACTGGCGCTTGGTCGCTGAAGTGGGGGCGCAATGAGTGGGAAGTCGATGATCGAGGCCGAGCGGCGTGCGATCGAGATGGAGTTGCCTTCTGTCATCGAGAGGCTCAAGCACTGCGCCTCTCGTGCGGGTGTCGTCAGCCAGCGGGCGTTCGCACGGGAAGCGGACCGACTCGGGCTGACGTCCAGTGAGCAGCAGCGAAGGCTCCGCAACGGGCTTGCCACCGTCGGCATCCAGGTGAGGGCCTCCCGCCGTGGAGGGGTGAACCATCGCCCCGCGCTCGGCTCCGGCCTCGAGACGCGGGCTGTGGTCCCGTCGGTGAAAGCGTCTGCCCCACCGCCCGTCGCCCCTGAACCCGGGCCCGTCGCCACCGAGGCGGCCGGACGCCTGGCCCAGGCCCGGCGGATGATGGCCCGCTACGCCGACGCCGACGGCTCCGTCGGCAAGCTCGCTCACGACGGTGTGGTGCGGCTCCACGGGCTCGGACCTGCCGAAGCGCGTGAGCTGACCGCCGAGTTCCCGATCACCCGCCCCCGCCCGCTCGACATGTCCGTCCGGATGGCGGCAGGCGGTCGGACCCGGCCCGCGGTATCCGAGTCTCCGGCGTCGAGCGTCGCCCCCTCGAAGCCGGCGGTCGGCAAGAAGCGCGCCCGTCCCGCTGTCTCCGCCATGGACGACATGCTCTCCGATGCCGTCCGTGCGGCCCGGGCCGTGCTGGAAGAGGACCGGTGGCGCCGGAACCCGGGCAAGGTGGTGCTCAAGGCGGAAGAGGAAGTGGGTCTGGCTGTTCTCCTCCGGGACGGTGCCGACCGCCTCGGCCGCGATGTCCCGGAGGAGGAGATCGCGGCGCTGCCCCGGAACAGCGAGCGGTGGCGCGCTTACGAGTGCCTCGTCCGGCACAACCAGCGGCTCGTGTGGAAGATCGCGCTGGGCTACCAGGGGCGCGGACTGGACGTCGAAGACCTCGTCCAGCACGGAACCATCGGACTGCTGCGTGCGGTCCGCAGGTTCGACGCCACCAAGGGCTACAAACTGTCGACCTACGCGACGTGGTGGATCAAGCAGGCCATCACCCGGGCCATCGCCGACGAGGGCACCCTGATCCGGCTTCCCGCGTACCTCCACGAGAGGGTCAGCAAGGTCGCCGTGGCCGAGCGCAAGCTCCTGGGCGAAGGCCGCCCCAGGACCACCGACAACGTGGCCTACGCGACCGGTCTCACCTTCGCCGAAGTGGAAAAGGTGCGCAAGATCAGCAGGCCCACCGACTCCCTGGACCGGATCATCGGTGACGACATCGCACTCGGTGACCTGATCATCGGGCCGAGCCGACTGCCTGGGCCCCCCGTCGTGCTGATCCGCAAGGAACTTCAGGCGCGCCTGCGGCACGTCCTGGAGCACCTCTCTGAGCGTGAGCGCCACGTCCTTGTCCGGCGCACCGGCCTCGACGGTGACAAGCCGGACACGTTGGAGGACATCGGCGCCGTCTTCGGCGTCACTCGCGAGCGCGTCCGCCAGATCGAACCGAAGGCCAAGGCGAAGTTCCGTGGCCAGCTGATCCGCCACGGGATGATCCCGTCGAACGTCTGAACCGACCGCATGCCACGGCGGGCCCACCGCTGTTTTCGCTCAACGCCCCGCCCGACCAAAGGAACCCGCACATGGACCCGCGCCAGGAGCTGGTCGACTACCTCACCCGCCAGCTCGTCGGCCCGGTCGGCGAGGACGACGAGGACGACGAGGTGCTCGACGCGCCGCCCGACCGGCAGTACCTGATGGGCACGCTCTACCCGCAGCAGGCGGACCTCCAGCGCCAACTCGCCCACGCGGGCGATGCCCCGGAGGGACCCGGGACCGAACAGAACGCTCCCGACGTGGACCCGGCCCCCGACCCGGTACCCGAGACCAACAGCTGGCTGCCCGCTTCCCTCGGCATCAGCTTCTACACCGACGCCGCCCACATCGAGGTGAGTTGCGCCGCCGCTCACTACGAGACGCAGAGGAACGAACCCGGCCGCGGGCGGCGCTGGCAGCGCGTCCCTTTCCCGCCCGAGACACACACGATCGGTCCCGACAGGAAGGACGTGCTCGTCCTCGACCGCCGCGCGAAGATTCAGGTGGTCCGCCGCTCCTACGGCGACGGCACGCTCGTCACCGTGGCTCTGATCAACGACAAACACCACGACGGCTCCGACGGCAAGGCGCCGAGCTGGGACGACATGCTGTTCCAGTGCCGGCTCACCGTCCGTCCCACCGACGGCACCGTGCTGCCCTACCCCAGCGTTCGGCTGGCCAGCCGCGACCCCGAGGAACGCGAACTGCGCCTGCAGTACCGGCACGTCGTCACCCACGCCGTCGGCCACGGCTGCGCCGTCCGCGAGGAGCGCGGTGAGGACGGCGGTGTCGGACTCCTCGCCTGCGAGGTCCTGCCGCGCGCCGAGGTGCCCGCCATCCGGGCCGGCGGCCCGCTCGACGCCCCCGCGCTCATCATCTCCCACCTGGCCGATCCCGCTGTCAGCAGTGATCAACTCCGCGAGGAGCTGGCCGAGTTCGCTGCCTCGTACCATGCCTGGTACGTGGGCCAGCGCTCCGTCGAGGTGCCGCCGTGGGGGAGGGAGGCGGCAGACCGGATCCTCGACCGTGTCCGCCAGGCCGTCACCCGCATCGAAGCGGGCGTGCGCACTCTCTGCGACCCGGAACGGCCCGAACTCCTTGCCGCCTTCCGCATCGCCCAGCGCGCCATGCTGCTGCAGATGCGGCACTCCGCCCCCGACCAGGCCGGTCAGCGCCACCACCGTTCGGACCGTGTGGCTTCCGACCCGCCGGTCGACCCCGAGGCCACCTGGCGTCCCTTTCAGCTCGCCTTCTTCCTCCTCGCCCTCGACGGCGTCGCCGACCCCGGCCACCGCGACCGCGGGACCACCGACCTGATCTGGTTCCCCACCGGCGGCGGCAAGACCGAGGCGTACCTGCTCCTCGCCGCCTTCACCGTCGCCCTGCGCCGGATCCGCGGTGAAGGCGACGGAACCGCCGTGCTCAGCCGCTACACCCTCAGTCTGCTCACCACCCAGCAGTTCCAGCGCGCCGCCACCACGGTCTGCGCCCTGGAACATCTCCGCCGCACCGAACCCGGACTCGGTCTCGGCGACCAGCCGATCACCATCGGCCTGTGGGTGGGGGAGGGCACCACTCCCAACAGCTTCCAGGCGGCCAAGGACGCCTTCGAGGAGCAGCGCGGGGCCAGCCACCCCGAGGACGTCTTCATCCTCGACCGCTGCCCCTGGTGCGGCACCCGCATCCTGCCGGCGACCCGGTCCAGCGTCCGCTCCGACTACGGAATCCGTGCCGACACGGACGACTTCGCGTTCTTCTGCACCAGTGACGACTGCGACTTCCACGACGTCCTGCCCGTCGCCGTCGTCGACCAGCACCTCTACCGGGACCCGCCCACCTTCGTCCTCGGCACCGTCGACAAGTTCGCCCGGCTCGCCTGGGAACGCGATTCCGGCCGTCTCTTCGGCGCCGGCACCGGCAACCCGCCCCCGTCCCTGATCATCCAGGACGAGCTGCACCTGCTCACCGGACCGCTGGGCACCACGGTCGGCCTCTACGAGGCGGCCATCCTCGAACTGTGCACCGGTCCGGACGGCCGCCCGCCCAAGATCGTCGCGGCCACGGCCACCATCCGGCGCTCCGCCGAACAGGTCCGTGCCCTACACCACCAGGACGTCCAGCTCTTCCCGCCGTCCGGACTCGACGCCCGCGACAGCTTCTTCGCCGTCCCCGACACCGGCCGCCCCGGCCGCCTCTACCTCGGCGTCATGGCGCAGGGCCACACCGCGGGCCGCGGCGCCGTCGCCACCACAGCGGCCATGCTCCAGGGTGTCCACCAACTCCCCGAGGAGCACCGCGACGCCTACTGGACGCTCGTCGCCTACCACCACAGCCTGCGCGAACTCGGCCGCACCGTCACCGCCGCGGGCGACGACATCCCCGCCCAGCTCCGGGGCCTCGACGAGGGCGCCGGCGTCCGCACGCTCGGCGACGGCGACGTACAGGAGCTGACCAGCAACCTGAAGCGCGCCGAGCAGCCCATCCTGCTCGACCGCCTCGAAAAGCCCTGGACGGACCCCCGGTCGGTGGCCTTCCTGCCGTGCACCAACATGCTCTCCGTCGGCGTCGACGTGAAGCGGCTCGCCTACATGCTCATGCAGGGCCAGCCCAAGACCACCGCCGAGTACATCCAGGCCACCAGCCGCGTCGGCCGCCACCGGGTGCCGGGGCTCGTCGTCACCTACTTCAACGCCACCCGTCCGCGCGACCGGTCCCACTACGAGACCTTCAACGACTACCACCGGGCCCTGTACCGGTACGTCGAGCCCGCCAGCGTCACCCCCTGGTCCCTGCCCGCACGCCGCCGCGCCCTGCACGCCGCGCTCGTCGTCCTCGTGCGCCACCGAGTCGGCCTGGCCGCCGAGAACCAGGCCGGACGGATCACCCGCCACAAGGAAGAGGCCGGACGGATCGCCGACGCCCTCGCCGGGCGCGCCGCGACCGCCGAGCGCGGCGCCACGGGAGCCGACGCCGACGCCGTACGCGCCGAGGTGCGCACGGAACTCGGCTACCTCCTGGACGTCTGGTACCAGCAGGCCGAGACCGCCGCGGCCGAGGGCAAGGACCTCCACTACCGCAGCCAGGGCAAGGGTCAGTACAACCTGCTCAAGGCCTTCGAGCAGCGCTACGGCCTGTGGGAGACCCTCAACTCCATGCGCAGCGTCGACCGCGAGTGCCAGATCACCGTGACGGGAGTAGGAAAGTGACGCGCAAACTCCGGGTCCGCCAGGCGCAGACCGTGCTGCCGTTCGGCGTCGGCGCCGTCCTCGACGTCCAGGGCGAGTCCTTCGTCGCCGCAGGCATCGAGAACTGGCCGGATCTCAAGACCCCCATCGCCTCCGATCGACTCGCCGCCCGTCTCGGCGTCAAGGGCTTCTTCGCCGCGCCCCACACCCTCAACGACCGCTACGACCGGCCCGACCGCCCCGGCGTCCCCTACGTCCGCTTCCCCGGCTGGCTATTCTGCGGCTCCTGCCGGTCCATGGTCCGCTTCCTGCGCGAGCACGAGAAGCCCGGCGAACCGCCCGTCTGTACGTCCTGCGCCGCCGCACCCCGCCTCACCCCCATGCGGTTCGTCCGCATCTGCGCGGACGGCCACCTCGACGACGTCGACTGGTGGTACTGGGCGCACTCCCGTCTCGCGCCCGAACAGCGGGCCTTCTGCTCCGAGGAGGAGCACGCCTGGAAGGCGGGCCGGCTCAGCTTCCGTGTCGCCGACCGCGCCTCCGGACTCGAAGCGCTCTCGGTGCGCTGCGGAGCGACCCGGCCGGACGGCAAGCCGTGCGGTGCCGAGCGCGACCTGCTCGACATCCTCGGCCCCCAGGGCGGGTACTGCTCGGGCCGCAACCCCTGGCAGCGCCCGAACGGGAAGGCATCCTGCGGCCAGCAGGTCCACATCGTGCAGCGCACCGCCGGCAACGTCTACTACCCGGCCGTGTACTCGGCCCTCGACATCCCCCGGTCCGCCGAGCCCCCGCGGGCGCAGCAGGACGCGGCGGAGGCCGTCCTCGGCCACGACTACTGGACGATCCTGCTCGACGCGGTCGGTACGCCCCGGGCCGACACCTTCCGCAACCTGATCAAGGAGGACACCGAGGCCCCCGACAGCCTCATCGACCAGCTCGTCGCGGAGGCCACGGGATGCCCCGCCGCGCCGCCGCCCACCGACCGGCCGGAGGCCGAGAGGGTCGACCTGAGCCGCGACGAGTGGTACGCCTTCGACGCCGTCGAACTCCCGGAACCCACAAAGGAGTTCGCGATCCGTCGCAGCGGACTCGGCCTCGACGGCGAGACCGGGGAACCCTGGGCCACCCTCGACGCGCACGTCGACGGCGTCGTCCTCGCCGACCGCCTCCGCGAGGTGCGGGCACTGACCGGGTTCCGCCGCCACTCCCCGGGCGGCACCCTCGTCCCCGCCGACACCAGCGGGCGCCTGCGCTGGCTCCCCGCCACCGAGGTCTACGGCGAGGGCATCGTCCTCACCCTCGACGAACAGCGTCTGACCGCCTGGGAGAACGACTCCCGAGTCCAGGCCCACGTGCACGGCGTCCGCACCGACCTCGACGGCTCGTTCCGCGCGGACCAGCTCGCCGAGACCGCCGGCAGCACACTCTCCCCCCGCTTCCTCCTCCTGCACACCCTCGCCCACCTGCTCATCCGCCAGCTCTCCTTCGACTCCGGCTACACCACCGCCGGCCTGCGCGAGCGCGTGTACGGCCGCCCCGAGCACGGGCAGCGCGGCCTGCTGATCTACACGGCCGCCGGAGACGCGGAAGGCACCCTCGGCGGCCTGGTCCGGCAGGGTGAGGCACCGCACTTCGCCGAGACGCTCGTCCGGATGCTGGAGGCGGCCGCCTGGTGCTCGGCCGACCCGCTGTGCGCCGAGCACACCGGCCAGGGCTTCGGCAACCTCAACCGGGCCGCCTGCCACGCCTGCACCCTGCTGCCCGAGACGAGCTGCCAGACCGGCAACACCCTCCTCGACCGCGCCCTGGTCGTCGGCTCCGCCCGCGTCCCCGGCTATTTCACCGACGTCCTCACCACGAGCCGCGAGTGCGCGGCCGCCACCGCCCTGGGATGACGCCCATGACTCCTGTGAACGCCCCGGTTCTCCATCCCGGCCTCACCCCGGCCCAGCGCGACTGCCTGGACGCCCTGCCGCTGACCGGCCATCACGTCGTCAGCGGCCCGCCCGGCAGCGGCAAGAGCCTGCTCGCCGCGCACCGCGCCGTCCACCTCGCCCTCACCGGCCGCCCCACCCTGCTGCTGTCCCGCTCCAACCTCCTGCGCCAGCTCCTGCGCGACACGCTGCAGGGCCTCACGGTCCCTGGTGCACCCGTCGAAGCCGCCACCGTCCACGGCTGGATCCAACGCCGCTTCGGCCGTGACGCACCGCGCACCGAGGACGGCTGGTTCGACTGGACGGCCCTCACCCATCAGGCCGCCGCCCCTCTCGGCGAGAACGACGCGGCCAGACCCCACCTCGTCGTCGACGAGGGCCAGGACCTGCCGCCGGGCTTCTACCGGATGGTCCGCCTCGCCGCTGCCTCCATCACGGTGTTCGCCGACGAGTGCCAGCGCCTCACCGAGACGAACTCCACCCTCACCGAGATCACTGACGCCCTCGGCCGCACCACGGGCCGGGTCGAGATCGCCGGCAACCACCGCAACACCCGCGAGATCGTCTCCCTCGCCGAACACTTCCGCACCGGCGGCCCTGGGCCCAGGATGCCCGTCCGCAGCGGCTCCCTGCCCGTCGTCCGCCACTACTCCGGCAACCAGGACCTCGCCGAGGACATCACCACCATGGCGGCCCAGCAGCCGAAGCACCGCATCGGCGTCATCGTCGGCTCCCTGCGCACCGCGGCCGACCTGATGCGGAGCCTGGAGCGGGCCGGACTCGCCCACGAGCCCCAGCTCTACAGCTCTGCGGCCACCGCAGGCCGCTACCGCGACCTCGACCTCGCCCGCCCCGGCGTCGTCCTCGTCCACCGGGCCAGCGCCAAGGGCCTCGACTTCGACACCGTCGTCATCGCCGATACCGAGACCGACTCCGGCACGGACCCCACGGCGGCGGCCCTCCGCATGACCTACTACGTCATGATCGCCCGCGCCCGTGAGCGGCTGGTCCTGGGCTGGCAGGGCAGCCGGTTGCCGCGGCACCTGGAAGGGCTGGGCGGGTGGGTGGTGATGAGGTGAGAGGGGAGTCGCGGACGGCGGTCGTTCGCGGCCGTCGTCCGCGAGAACCGGACCATCAGACGGTGACAAAGCGCTGCTCAGCAAGCTCGGACTCCTCGACCCCGCTCAGCGGCCGGTTCCTCGTCACCCACCCGGATGTCGGCGCGGAGCGTGCTGCCCAAGCCCTCCCTGGACAGCGCACCTAGGGCCTGTTCGGGATCGTGATCATGTGGCGGGGGCAAGGCTGCGCAGCCAGATGATGGCGCCGCGCAGCTG
>NZ_JAESIF010000066.1:0-34090 GCF_016757295.1 Streptomyces sp. M2CJ-2
CATGCGGCTCGCCTCCACCAACTCAAACCAGCATCCCCACCAACCTACGCCCCGAAAGAGGAACCCTGCACTAGGGACGCCCCCTCGGCGGCCCCCACCCCCCGGTCTCCCCCTCCTCGCCCAGGAGGACTTCCATGTTCCGGATGGCGGCCCGGACCTTGTCGCCGTAGGGGTCGGCGGCGAGGGTACGGGCTGCTCCGCGGGCCCGGCTGAGGTGGGTGCGGGCGGCGTCGGGGCGGGCGAGACGGGCGTAGTCGGCAGCGAGGTTCAGATGCAGGGACGGGTAGAGGGCCCGCAGGGCGGGGGCGCCCTCGTACCCAACGGGGCGGGCGTCGGTGACCTCTTCCGCCGCCGCCAGCGCCCTCAGGTCCCAGGCCAGTTCGTCCCCGGGGTCGTCCTGGGTGTCGGCCAGGTAGTGGGCCAGTGTGCAGCGGTGCAGGGGGTCGCCGTGCTCGCCGAGTTCCGCCCACAGAACGAGGAAACGGTGCCGGGCCTCCACCCGGTCCCCCGCGTGGTGCAGCATCACACCCTGCCCGATCCGCGTCAGCACCGCGTCCGGCACCGCCTGCCCCTGCTGCTTTGCCACCATGCCCTCCGCACCGCTCGCCGGCTGTCCCTGCCGACGCTACGGCAGGCAGGGACGATCCAGGTCAAGCCGCTCCGCGACGCCCCGTGACACCTCGCGCCCCGAAGGACGTCAGCCCAGGTTCGGGATGGTCCAGTCGATCGGCTCGTGGCCCTGCGCGGCCACCGCCTCGTTGATCTGCGTGAACGGACGGGATCCGAAGAACTTCTTCGCCGACAGCGGCGACGGGTGCGCCCCCTTGACCACCACGTGCCGGCTCTCGTCGATCAGCGGCAGCTTCTTCTGCGCGTAGTTGCCCCACAGCACGAAGACCGCCGGATCGGGCCGGTCGGCCACCGCGCGGATGACCGCGTCGGTGAACCGCTCCCAGCCCCGCCCCTTGTGCGAGTTGGCTTCGCCGCCGCGCACCGTGAGCACCGCGTTGAGCAGCAGCACGCCCTGCTCGGCCCACGGCATCAGATAGCCGTTGTCCGGGACGGGCGTGCCCAGCTCGGCGTGCATCTCCTTGTAGATGTTCCGCAGCGACGGCGGGATCCGCACCCCGGGCCGCACCGAGAAGCACAGACCGTGTCCCTGGCCTTCGCCGTGGTAGGGGTCCTGACCGAGGATCAGGACCTTCACCTTGTCGTACGGCGTCGCGTCCAGTGCCGCGAAGACCTCCTCGCGGGGCGGGTGGACGGGGCCCTTCGCCCGCTCCTCCTCGACGAACTCGGTCAGCTGCTCGAAGTAGGGCTGCTGCAGTTCGTCACCCAGAACCCCGCGCCAGGACTCGGGCAGCATGGCGATGTCGGTCACGTCAACGTCCTCACGATCGTGGTCACTTCCAGGCCTCGAAACCTACAGGTGACCACTGACAACCGCCTTCCCGACCGGCCCCGGACCAGCCCCGCGAGGGCCGCCGCCGACGGTTCCTACCAGCTGGTCTTGCGGGAGAGCTGCCACACCATCATGATCGTCGACGGATCCAGTGCCCGTTCGGCGCCCGAGATGTCGCGGCTCGCCGCCACGTACTGCCGGCCCTGCCACAGGGGCAGCAGCCGGGCGTCGTCCAGGAGGATCTGCTGGGCCGCCTCGAAGTCCTTCACGACGTTGCCCCGGTCGCTCTCCCGGCGGGACCGCGGCAGCAGCACATTGCTGATCTCATTCGTCTCGTAGGGGGTGCCGAGCGCGTTCTGCTTGCCGACGAACGGGGCGATGAAGTTGTCGGCGTCCGGGAAGTCGGGGGACCAGCCGCGCCCGAAGACCGGATACTCGCCCTTCTGGTAGCCCGTGACGTACGTCTTCCAGGGACGGCTCTTGAGGGTGATCTCGAACAGCCCGGAGGCCTCCAGCTGGCGCTCCAGCTCCTTGAACTCCAGCTTGGTCTCGGAGCCGTAGCGGTCCGTGGTGTACCAGAAGGTCAGCGGCACCGGCTCGTTGATGCCCGCCTCGGTGAGGATCTTCCGGGCCTTGTCGACACTGGGATCGCCGTAGTCGTCGAAGAAGCCGGTGGTGTGGCCGGTGAGCCCCTTGGGGACCATCGAGTACAGCGGGTCGACGGTGTCCTTGTAGATCATGTGCGCGATCGCCCCGCGGTCGATGATCTGGGCGATCGCCCGGCGCACCGGCTTCTTGCCGGCCCACGGGTCCTTCGGGTTGAACACCAGGTAGTTGATGCTGTTCCCGGCACCTTCCACCAGCTGGAGCTCCTCCTTCTTGGAGGCCTGACCCTGGAGTTCGACGACGTCGTCCGCGGCGAGACCGCGGTAGGTCAGGTCGATCTGCCCCTCGCGCAGCGACTTGACCATGGTGGCGGAGTCCTGGAAGTAACGGACCGTCACCGCGCTGTTCTTGAGGTCGGCGGAGCCCTTGTAGCGGTCGTTGCGGACGAGCCGGGCCTCCTTCCCCTCGTCGTACGACTGGAGGGTGTACGGTCCCGAGCCGACGATGCCGGACTGCTCGCGCAGGGCGTCGTCCGGGTAGGCCTCCGGGGCGACGATCGACATGGCCGGCGTGGCGAGCACGAACGGGAACGTCGCGTCGGGCTTGTTGAGGTGGAAGACCACTTCGCGGTCGCTCGGCGCCTGCACCCGTTCGAGGCTGCCCAGCAGCCCGGCCGGGCCGCCGTTGACGTTGATCTTGCGGATCCGGTCGATGGAGTGCTTGACCGCCTTGGCGTCGAGGGCGCTGTCGTCGGAGAACTTCAGGCCCTCACGCAGCTCGCAGCGGAACACCTGGTGGGAATCGTCGGAGAATTCGCAGCTCTCGGCTGCGTCCGGCTGGGGCGTGCTCGCGCCGACCGGGTAGCTCAGCAGCGTCTGGTAGACGTTGCGGAACAGTTCCCAGGAGTTGTCCCAGGAGGCTGCCGGGTCCAGCGTTCTGGGCGAGCTGGTGGTCCCCAAGACGATCGGCCCTTGGTCGTCCGGGGTGTCGGACGCCAGTACACCGCATCCGGCCAAGGACGATATCGACGCGATGGACGCGATGACCGCCACCCCTCGCAGGCATCGATTCCGCTTGAACACGCGCACACTCCTCGATCTGCCGTCCCAAGAGTCGGCAGACGATACCGCGCCCTTTCGCTCCGTGGCCCTCCCTCGTACGCTTGTTGAGATCAACTCGTTGCAGATGATGTCGTCACTCTGTGTTGACTACGTTGTCATCGGTCCACATGTCTTCGAAAACGCCGGTACGGGCGCCGTTTCGTCAACGAACGCCCGTACCGGAACCCTTATGGCTCAGCCTCGTCGATTCAGCCCCGGGCTGTCCGGCGGGATCACGCCGGCGACGCGGCCGACGCGGTCTCAGCCCACGCCGGCGTTCAGGAAGATGCCGCCGTCGACCACCAGCGTCTGGCCGGTGACCCAGTCCGCCTGGTCCGAGGTGAGGAACGCGGCGGCGCCGCCGATGTCGGAGGGCACGCCGAGCCGGCCCAGCGGGTAGGACGCGGCGGCCTCCTCCTCCCTGCCCTCGTACAGTGCCTGGGCGAACTTGGTCTTCACCACGGCCGGGGCGATCGCGTTGACCCGTACCCCGGGCGCGAACTCGTGGGCCAGCTGCGCGGTCAGGTTGATCAGTGCCGCCTTGCTGACGCCGTAGGCGGCGATGAAGGGCGAGGGTGCGATGCCCGCGACGGAGGCGATGTTGACGATCGCTCCGCCGTGGTCCTTCTGCCAGGCGTGCCAGGTGCGCTGGGCGAAGCCGAGCGCCGAGATCACGTTGGTCTCGAAGACCTTGCGCGCCACGTTCAGGTCGAGGTCGGCGATCGGCCCGAACACCGGGTTGGTGCCGGCGTTGTTGACGAGGTAGTCGATCCGGCCGAAGGCCTCCATCGTCCGCTCGACGGCGATGGCCTGGTGCGCCTCGTCGTGCGCCTTGCCGGCCACGCCGATGACCCGGTCGGCGCCCAGCTGCTCGACGGCCTCCTTGAGGGTGTCCTCGTTGCGGCCGGTGATGCAGACGCGGTCGCCACGTGCGACCAGCGCCTCGGCGACGCCGTGACCGATGCCGCGGCTGGCGCCGGTGACCAGGGCGACCTTGCCCGAGAGTTCCACTGAAGTCATGTCCCGTATTCCCTAGTCGAGCGGTCCGCCGGCCACGTACAGCACCTGGCCCGAGACGAATCCGGCGGCCTCGCCGGTGAAGAAGGCGATGGCGTTGGCGATGTCCTCCGGCTCGCCGACTCGGGCGACCGGGATCTGGGTGGCGGCGGCGGCCTTGAAGTCGTCGAAGCCCATGCCGACGCGTTCGGCGGTGGCCTTGGTCATCTCGGTGGCGATGAAGCCGGGGGCGACGGCGTTGGCCGTGACGCCGAACTTGCCGAGCTCCTTGGCGAGGGTCTTGGTGAATCCCTGCAGGCCCGCCTTGGCGGCGGAGTAGTTGACCTGGCCTCGGTTGCCGAGCGCGGAGGAGGAGGACAGGTTGACGATGCGGCCGAAGCCGGCGTCCACCATGTGCTTCTGACAGGCCTTCGACATCAGGAAAGCGCCCCGCAGGTGCACGTTCATGACGGTGTCCCAGTCGGCCACGCTCATCTTGAACAGCAGGTTGTCGCGCAGCACACCCGCGTTGTTGACCAGGATGGTCGGCGCGCCGAGTTCCCCGGCGACGCGCGCGACGGCGGCCTCGACCTGCGTCTCGTCCGAGACGTCGCAGCCGACCGCGAGAGCCTTGCCACCGGCGGCGGTGATCTTCTCGACGGTGTCCTTGCACGCGCCCTCGTCGAGGTCGATCACGGCGACCGCGTGGCCCTCGGCGGCCAGCCGTACGGCGGTGGCGGCGCCGATACCGCGCGCGGCACCGGTGACGACCGCGACCCGCTGCTGCTCAGTGGTGGACATTGCTGCTTCTCCTCGCCCTTGGGATGCGGCTCCTGCGGTCCGCCCCGTCAGTGAGCGACCGCTTAGTACCTTCAGCAGTCGTGACGCTAGAAGCCCTGGCACCCGGTGTCAACGGCACACCCTGCTGTGTGATCCATTCCCCGGCCGCCACCCCCCCGAGCGGACCGCGCCCCGGTCGGCGCCGTCCCGCCCCGGGGGGCCCGCCCGGACCGGCCCCGCGGCCACGCCCGCGCCACCCGATCGGCCTATGGCTGCGCGTCCTGGCGCGGGGGCGCCCCGGGGCCGGTCCGACGGATCAGGCCGCAGGAAACCGGCGGCGCCCATCAGCGCAGGTGAGCGGGGGCTGATGCGTCCAGTCGCACGGCCCAGGAGGGCGTCGGCGCGGGGCGTCGGTGAGTGACGACAACGCCGCGGACGAGCGGGCCGGCGTCCCGCGTCTGCGGGTTGATCCGCCGGACAGGCCCTAGCGTCGAAGCGCGAGCCACTCACGGCCGGAGCACCCACTCGCGGCCGGAAAGGAGGCGCTCCATGTGCCGTCGCACCGGTGCTCTCGGCATACTGATCGCGCTCGCCGCGACCGTGCCGTCGGCCCACACCGCTCACGCACAGGATCTGAACTGCCGGGACTTCACCTATCAGGAGGAGGCGCAGGCCCTGTTCAACCTGGACCGGAGCGATCCCAACGGCCTCGACGAGGAGCAGGGCCCGGACGACGACATCGCCTGCGAGGCGCTTCCCCACCGGGGCGGCCCCGTCACTTCCTCCACCAGCTCTCCCCGGCCCGTGCCCACCACCGCAACTCCCGTCGCGGCCCCCACCACCCCCGTGACACCCACGGCCCCCGTGGTGACACCTCCGGCTCCCACCGCACCCGGCCCGGTCGCGCCCACGCGGGGTGTGGAGGGCGGGCTGGGCGGCTCGTCGGAGACCGGGCCGAGCAACTGGGACATCGGAATCGGTCTGACGTTCGCGGCGGGTGCCGCTGCCGCGGTCGGCTACGTGGTGCGGCGCCGTCGGCACTGACCCCCGGACCGGCGCCCACCACAAGGGTGTTGCCGGTTCAGCGTACGAGCAGGTCGAGCAGCCGCTCCACCTCGGCCGCCGGATCGGCGGTGAGCCCGGTGTGCACGGGCCCGGGCTGGACGACGGTGGAGCGGGGCGCGACCAGCCAGCGGAAGCGCCGCCCGGCGTCGTCCCCGGCGGCCTGGCCCGCCGCCTCCCCACCGGCGCACACCCCCTCGACGGCACGCAGCGCGGCCCGTACGCCGGCCAGGTCCACGTGCGGGTCGAGGGCCAGCAGCCGGGGCTCGTCGAGATGGGTGCGGGCCCCGACGAACGCCTCGTGGCGGCAGTACACGAGTACCCCCGCGTTGACGCACTCGCCGCGCTCGACGCGCGGTACGACCCGCAGCAGCGCGTACTCGAAGACGTGCCGGTCGCTCACTCGTCCTCCCCGAGGCCGTGGACGCGCTGGTGGACGGTGGCCGCACGGGCGAGCAGGGGCCGCGCGTAGGCCCGCCGGAGTTCGTCCGGGGTGTCGAACCCCGGCTCGTCCACCAGCCATACGTCGGGAATCTGTGCGGTGACCTCGCCGAGCAGGTCCTCGGTGACGAGGGGCCCGAGGTCCGCCGCCGCGGCGGCCACATCCGGCGCGAACGTCTTCAGGGCGTGGTCGGAGGCGTCGTAGGGGCGGGCGGCGGACGCTTCGACGCCGGGCCAGTTGTGGTGCCAGATCATGGTGGCGCCGTGGTCGATCAGCCAGAGTTCGCCGTGCCGGCGCAGCAGGTTGGGGTTGCGCCAGGACCGGTCGACGTTGTTCACCAGCGCGTCGAACCAGACGACCCGCCCGGCCTCCTCGGGGCTCACCTCGAAGGCGAGCGGGTCGAAACCGAGCGCGCCGGAGAGGAAGTCCATGCCCAGATTGGTGCCCCCGCTGGACTTGAGGAGTTCCTGAACCTGTTCGTCGGGCTCACCCAGCCCCAGTACCGGGTCGAGTTCGACCGTCACCAGGCGCGGCACCCGGAACCCCAGCCGACGGGCGAGTCCCCCGCAGACGACCTCTGCGACCAGGGTCTTCCGCCCCTGGCCCGCACCGGTGAATTTGAGGACGTAGGTGCGGAGGTCGTCGCCCTCGACCAGTCCAGGCAGCGAGCCGCCCTCGCGCAGCGGCGTGATGTAGCGGGTGGCGGTGACCCCGGTCAGCGTTTTCCCCACCTGCCCAGGTGGAGCCGGGGCGTTTTGACCGGCGTGCCGGTCCCGCCGCCGTCCGAGCATCCCGTCAATGGTGGCGCGCCCCTCGCTTGTGGTCTCCGGCATGGAGTGAGCATAGTAACCGAGCGTGACAGCCGGTGCGGGCGGCACTCGTCTCCGTGCGGCAGTACGGCGGTTTGGCAGTACGTCCCGTCACGCCGACAGCGAAACGGCAGCTGTGCCTTACGCCCCTCCGACCGGGCGCGGGTCAAGCTCTCTGCACGGCCTGAACGGCGTGGGCCCGCTGACCGTACCTCCTGCCAGATCACGCAACCTCCCCGGAAGGGACACACCCGCATGACCAGCGCATCGCATCAGCTCGCATCGGGACCGGGCCGTCGTACCGTCGTGGCGGCGGCCGGAGCGGCGGGCCTCGCCGCCGCGCTGACCGCCTGCGGAGGCTCCGACGACGCCTCCGGCTCGTCCGCGGACTCCGGCGCGTCCAGCGGCCCGCAGGACGACAACGACGCGAGCAGCGGAGGCTCGGGCGGCGGCGACAACGCGGCCGGGGCCGAGCTCGCCGCGGTCGCCGACATCCCCGAGGGCGGCGGGAAGGTCTTCGCCGACAGCAAGGTGGTGGTGACCCAGCCGACGGCGGGCGAGTTCAAGGCGTTCTCGGCGACCTGCACCCACCAGGGGTGTGCGGTGAAGAGCGTCGCCGACGGAGTCATCAACTGCCCTTGCCACAACAGCAATTTCTCGATCACCGACGGCAGTGTGCAGGGCGGTCCGGCGACCGCGCCGCTGCCGTCCGTGGAGATCACCGTCAGCGGGGACTCGATCAGGCTCGCGTGAGCCTGGTTCCCGTGAGAAAAGAGGGACCGCATGACCGCCACGCAACGCCGGGGCCGGAAGATCATGATGACGCCGGGCGAACTGGACGACTTCCTCACCGTTCAGCGCACCTGTCGGGTCGCCACGGTGTCGGCCGACGGCGCGCCGCATGTGAGCACGCTCTGGTTCGCCTGGGACGGCACCTCGCTGTGGCTGTACTCCGTGGTGCGCTCCAAGCGCTGGGCCGACCTGCGCCGGGACCCGCGGGTGGCGATCGTGGTGGACACCGGCGAGGAGTACGACGAACTGCGCGGTGCGGAGCTGTCCGGGCGGATGGAGTTCGTGGGTGAGATACCGCGCACCGGCGAACTCCGCGCCGAACTCGACGTCCCCGAGACCCTGTTCGCGCGCAAGAACTTCGGCCTGGACGAGATGCCGCACGACGGCCGGCACGCCTGGATGCGGCTGACCCCGGAGAAGATCGTGTCCTGGGACTTCCGCAAACTGGGCGCTCGCCAGGTGAGCTGACCTGAGGCCTCGTCCGTACGAGAGGTCCTATACGTACGTCCTGGACTCCGGCGCGTCCGGTCCGATCGCCGCGGTGACCGCCTTGCTCAGGGGGCCGATCTCCTCCCCCGTGAGCGTCGACACGGTGATGCGGATGCCCGGCGGTGCGCTCATCCGGAAGCGGGCGCCGGGGGCCACCGCCCAGCCCGCGTGCAGCAGCCGTGCGACGGCTCCGGTCTCGTCCGGCACCGGCACCCACACGTTCATACCGCTGCGCCCGTGCGCCGTGACCCCTTGCCGGGCCAACGCCCCGATCAGGGCATCCCGGCGCCGCCCGTACTCCGCCGCCACCGCACCCGGGTCCACCGACCCCTCGGTCCACAACCGGAGCACCGCACGCTGGACGGTGCGGCTGACCCAGCCCGGTCCGAGCCGCTGCCGCCCGCGCACCCGGTCGAGGGTGACCGCGTCCCCGGTGAGTACGGCGAGCCGCAGGTCGGGACCGTAGGCCTTGGCCGCCGAACGCACGAAGGCCCAGCTACGGGTGGCGCCGGCGAGGGGGTGCAGGGGCAGGTCGACGATGTGGTGCCCGTGGTCGTCCTCGATCAGCAGCGTCTCCGGGTGGTCCGCGAGCACCGCCCGCAGGGCACTCGCGCGCGTCGCGCTCAGTGCGGCCCCGGTCGGGTTCTGCGCCCGGTCCGTCACGATCAGCGCACGCGCCCCGCCCGTCAGCGCACGCCGTACGTCATCGGGGAGCGGCCCCTCGTCGTCGACGCCGACCGGGACGGTCCGCAGCCCGAGCGCCGGGACGAGGTCCAGCACGCTTCCCCATCCCGGGTCCTCCACGGCGACCGCGTCCCCCTGTTTGAGGTGGGCCGCGAGCACCCGCTCCACGGCGTCCAGGGCACCGGAGGCGACGGCGACGGGGCCGTCGGGAACGCCGTCGGCGTCCAGCCTGGCGCGTGCGTGCCGCGCCAGCCCGGGCTCCACGGGCGCGTGCCCGTAGAGCACCGGCTCCCGGTCCCCCTGCCCGGCCGCGGCCGCGAACGCCTCGGCCAGCGGGGGCAGCAGCGCGGGGTCCGGGTTGCCGTCGGACACGTCCCGTACGCCCGGCGGGACCTCCACCCGGATGAAGTCGCGCGCCGTCGTGGCCGGTTTGGGCCGCACCCGGCTCCCCCGTCGGCCTGCGGTCTCGATCACCCCGCGCTCGCGCAGGGTCCGGTACGCGGACGCGACGGTATTGGGATTCACACCGAGCTGTTCCGCCAACTCCCGCATCGGGGGCAGAAGTTCGCCCGGCTTGAGATCCCCTTCACCCACCGCGCGCTCAATGCTCGCCGAAATCTCCGCTGCGCGCCGCCCACTGATCCGATACTCTCCTAGCACAAAGCCAATTATGCACTAGTGCAATGGAGAACGCCATGCAGGGGACCCGGCCGCCGCAGCAGCCCGCCACCAGCTACCCGCCCACCGAGCGCACCGTCCCCACCCGCTCCCCCCACCGCGCCGCGTACGACAGGGAGCTGGTGCACGCGATACTCGACGAGGGGTACGTCTGCCACCTCGGTTTCGTCCGCGACGGCGCGCCGGTGGTGCTGCCCACGTTGTATGCCCGGGTCGGCGAGCGTCTCTACGTGCACGGTTCGACGGGTTCACGCCCGCTGCGCGCTGCGAGCGGGGCCGAGACCGGTCTCCCGGTCTGCCTGACCGTCACCCATGTGGACGGGCTGGTGCTGGCCCGCTCCGCCTTCCACCACTCGCTCAACTACCGCTCCGTGGTGGTGCACGGCCTCGCGCACGACGTGACCGACCCCGAGGAGAAGCGGCAGTCGCTGGACGCCCTGGTCGATCAGGTCGTCCCCGGCCGCGCCGCCGACTCCCGCCCGGCCGACAAGAAGGAACTGGCCGCCACCGCGGTGATCCGTCTCGACCTGACCGAGGTCTCCGCCAAGCTCCGCACCGGCGGCGTCAACGACGAGCCGGAGGACCTCGCTCTCCCCCACTGGGCGGGCGTGGTCCCCCTGAGCCGCGGCTACGGCACCCCGCTCGCCGACCCCGCTCTGGCCCCCGGCACGAAGCTGCCGGAGTATCTGGCGGCCCTGTGACCCGGCCCTGCGCCGCGGCCGCGCCACATGGAACCCCCAGGGCCCCGCCGTCACGCCGGTACCGCGTCGCCCTCCGTCCTGCGGGCCCGCGCGAGCCGTGCCTCACCCACCGCGAGCCCCGCGACCGCGCCCAACATCAGCAGGGTGCCGACCAGCGTGGCCGAGGTGAGCCGCTCCCCGAGCAGGGCGACGGCGAGCACCGCCGCGCTCACCGGCTCCAGCAGCATGATCACGGACACGGTGGCCGACCGTACGACGGCCGCGCCCGCGAAGTACAGGCCGTAGGCGAGAGCGGTCGGGACCGCTGCGACATACGCCACGAGGCACAGCAGCAGACCGGGGTCGCCCGTGTGCGGGACCAGCCCTTCGACCGCGGCGAACGGCAGCAGCAGCACACTCGTGACGGCGAACGCCCCGACCGTCGTGCCGGAGGCGTCCAGCCCGCCGTCCCGCCCCCACCAGCGGGTGAGCAGCGTCATCGCCGAGTAGCCCGCCGCGGCCAGGAGCGCGAGCAGCACGCCCCGCAGGTCCACGACCGCCTCCCCGCCGCCGAGGACGAGGACGACGAGTCCGGCGAGCGCCCCGGCGACGGCGGCGCCCCCGCCCCGGCCCAGCCGCTCCCCCAGGAGCAACCGTGCGCCGAGCGCCATCAGAACGGGTCCCGCGCCGAGGGTGACGACGGTGGCCACGGCTAGTCCGGTGGCGGCGACGGCGGCGAAGTAGGCCGTCTGGAACACGCCGAGCGCGACCCCGGTGGCCACGGCCCGCCACACCCTGCGGCCCAGGGGCTCGGGCACGGCCCGGGTGCGCGGGAGCAGTGCCCGGGCCCCGAGCAGCAGGACGAGTCCGGCCGCACAGCGCCAGAAGGAGAGGGCGACCGGGCCCATGTCACTGGCCCGGTAGACCAGCGACGCGGCAGCGCCGGCGGTGCCCCAGGCCACACCGGCGACGATCAGATAGAGCAGGCCTCGCCCGACGGGCAGGCCGGATACGGCGTTCGACACGTGTTCTCTCCGCAGGTACACACAGATACGCGGGTACGCACCACGCACGGCGGTGCGCGCACTGCGCGAAAGGAAGGAAGGAGCCCCGGATCAGGCCCGGGTCGAGCCGGGCCGACGGGGTCCGCGGACTGCGTCTGCGGGCAGCACCACAAGGCCCGGCGGCGCGCCGGGCGAAGGGAACTGTGGACCCGCCTCAGGCGGCGGGAGGCGGAAGAACGAGTGCACGCGCATGCATGATCAGCACCTTAGGCGGCAGTTCCGGGTGTGGACAACTCTCTTTCGGGCCCTCCGCTCGCCACCGGCTCCTCGGAGTTCCTGGCCGGCGCGGAGGACTGGGCGATGAACGCGCCCGCCAGCACCACCGCACCGCCCACGAGCTGCGGCGCCGACAGGTGTTCGCCGAGGAGAACCCAGGCCAGCACGGTGGCGATGACCGCTTCGAGGCAGGCCACGACCCCCGCGACCTGCGGCGAGAGCCGCCGCACCGAGAGCACTCCGGTGCCGTACGCGACGACCGTGGCGACGAGGACGATCCAGGCCAGCAGCACGAAGGCCGCGACCGGGGTGCCGTCCATGTTCGCGGTGCCGCCGAGCACCGACCAGTCCATGGACCACGGACGGGCGACGAGAGTGAGTACGGCGGCGCCGACGAGCAGACCGTAGGCGATCACCCCGAGCGGGTCCGGTGCCCGGTCGCCGTGGTCGCTGCCCTGGTCGGACAGGACGAAGTACCCGACCTGACAGCAGGCGGCGCCGAGCGCGAGCGCCAGTCCGAGGACGTCGAAGCCGAGGCCCGACCACACCTCCACGACGCAGGCCAGTCCGCCCACCGCCAGGACCACCCCGACCGCCGCCGCCCGGCTCACCGGCCGCCGCTGGACGAACCGCACCCAGCCGAGGACGAGCGCGGGCGCCAGATACTCGACGAGCAGTGCGACGCCGACGGGGATACGGGAGATGGCCGCGAAGTAGCAGGCCTGGACGCCGGCGACGGCGAACAGTCCGAAGCCCGCGAGCAGCGCCGGATGGCTGCGCAGCAGCCCCCGGTGGCGCACCGCCAGCGGCAGCAGGACCAGGGCCGCGCCCGTCACCCGCAGCCAGACGACGTGCAGCGGGTCCAGCCCCGCCTCGATCAGCGGCTTGGCGGCGACACCGGACCCGCCGAAGGCCACCGCGGACAACAGCGCGAGGCCGAGTCCCACGCCTTTCCCACGGGTGCCCCTGGTGTTCCGGGTGCTGACAGAGGTAGACACCGGCACATGATGTCAGGCGTCGACAGGAGCGTCACCCCCATGGCTCCTGTCTCACGTACTGGACGGCGGCTCCCTTTCGTTTTCAGTGAGCCGGGTCGCCGGTCCACGTCCTCTCGAGCCGGGCGAGCAGGGCGCGGGAGTCGATTCCGGCGCGCTCGAGCACCTCGACGGCACGGGCCCGCGGGTCCACGATGATCGCCGCGAGCAGGTCCACACCACACGGCGTCCCCTCGTGGTGTGCCGCGCGTTCGCGGGCGTACGCCATGCCGGCCGCGGCGAGCGGGAGAAACCGGCGGCCTCCGCCACCGCCGGGACCGCACCGGAGTCCTCGACGGCGCTCTGCCGACGCAGGCCGTAGCCGATGCTGCGCCGGACCGGACAGCCGAGCAGCCGGGCGGTCTGCGGGTCCTCGCCGAAGACCGCGCGCACCTCGCCGTCGGAATCCAGCAGCGAGTGCAGCAGATGGGCGGTGTCGATCTGCCGGTCCGCGTCCCTGAGCGCCCTGCGGCGGGCACCGGTGACCACCGCCGCCAGCCCCGCGCCGAGTCCGGCGCCGTGGTCCGTGGGGCGAACGCCCTGTTCCCGGGGCTCGGGGGCCGGCTGCCGGGGGATACGGGATTGCACATCCTCCACCCATCAGCCCCGCAGGTCCGGGGCATCCCCGGCGGGGAGCACCTTCCCGTCCCACGGGAAGTGGACACACCGGGCCCGACTCTCCTCCTTGAGAAGGAGAATCAGGCCGTTCCATCCATGTTTTCTCAGTTCCCGCAGTTCCCGCAGGGCCGCGCGTCCGTCCTCAGTCCTCGTCGGCGAGGATCAGGTACAGCTTCTTGCGGGCTTCGTTGATGACGGCGAGCGCCTTCTCCCGCTGCTCCTTGCTGCCGGTCTTCCAGACCTGCCCGAAGGCCTCCATCAGACCGAACCCGGCCTGCCGGATCTCGCTCAGCGCCTCCCAGTCGACCCCGCGTGAGGCCTCCTCCCACGGCGCCTCGGGGCCCTCCTCAGCCGCCGTGCGACCGGTTTCGGTGAGCGCGAACAGCTTCTTGCCGCCCTCGGACTCGCTGATGATCAGCCCCTCGTCCTCCAGCATCTGCAGGTTGGGGTACACCGAGCCGGGGCTGGGCTTCCACGCCCCGCCACTGCGCTCGGCGATCTCCTGGATCATCTCGTAGCCGTGCATCGGGCGATCCTTCAGCAGGGCGAGGATCGAGGCCCGCACGTCACCGCGCCGCGCCCTTCCCCTCGGCCCGCCACGCCCTCGGCCACCGCCCCAGGGGCCGTGCCCGAACCCCGGGCCGAAGCCGGGGCCACCGTGACCACCGGGCCCCGAGGGGCCGAAGGGCCCGAACGCGGCCCGCAGCCGGTCGAAGTCGCTCCGGCCGCCCCGCGGGCCGCCCTGGCCGCGCTCGCAACCATGGGTACGCATCGCAACCACTCCCCATTCCATCGTCGATCTGTCGCGATACCTCAACGATATATCGCTGACTTTCGCCGGACAACCCCTCGGCTGCCCGTTGCCGGGCAGAGGGGTCCGTGCGACCGGCTCAACGCGCCTGCATCGGCCTTGGCCTGCGGCTTTGCTCAGCCCGTACCGTCAGGGCATGCGCATTCGAATCGTCGACGCCTTCACCGACCGGCCCTTCTCCGGCAATCCCGCCGGGGTCCTGCTCCTGGACGCGGAGGCGTTCCCGGACGACACCTGGCTCCAGAACGTGGCCTTGGAGGTCAACCACGCCGAAACCGCCTTCGCACATCCGCTGCCCGCGGGCGGCACGGCCGACTGGGCGCTGCGCTGGTTCACCCCCGCCACCGAGGTCGCGATGTGCGGCCACGCGACCCTGGCCACCGCGCACGTCCTGCACACCACCAGCACCCACGAGGGTCCCGTCCGGTTCGCCACTCTCAGTGGTGTCCTCGTCGCGACGCCGGCCGAGGACGGCTCCGTGACCCTCGACTTCCCCACGGCGCCGCTCACCCGGCTCGACATCCCCGAGGGGGTCGCCGACGCACTGGGCACCGAACCGCTCGCGGCCTTCGACACCGGCCCGAACGTCAAAGACCTGCTGGTCGAGGTCGCCGACGAGCGGACCGTCCACGCCCTGCGGCCCGATCTGAAGGCCCTCGGCGCCCACTCCGAGCGCGGCATCATCGCCACCGCCCGCGCAGCGGACCCGGCCGGGGACTACGACTTCGTCTCCCGCTGCTTCTTCCCGAACGTCGGCATCGACGAGGACCCCGTCACCGGCAGCGCCCACACGGCGCTGGCCCCCTACTGGTCCGAGCGTCTCGGACGTCCCGGCCTCACCGGTCTCCAGGCCTCACCCCGCTCCGGCCGGGTCCGTACGGAGCTGCGCGGCGAGCGCACCTTGCTGGGCGGACGGGCGGTGACGGTCATCGAGGGCGAACTCCTGGCCTGACCGGGCGCCGGAACGGCGAAGGGGCGTACCGGCCTGTACCGGTGCGCCCCTCCTCGGTCTCCGGGACGTTCAGGCCGTGGGCAGCCAGCCCACCTTGCCCGCGAGCAGCGCGTACCCCACGAACGCACCGATGTCGAGCAGCGTGTGCGCGACCACCAGGGGCCCCACCCTGCCCCAGCGACGGTAGAGGAACACGAACACCACCCCCATGACCATGTTGCCGATGAAACCGCCGATGCCCTGGTAGAGGTGGTACGAACCGCGCAGCACCGAACTCGCCGCCATCGCGGCGCCCGGTGTCCAGCCCAACTGCTCGAGCCGGCGCAGCAGGTACGCGAGGACGATGACCTCCTCCAGAATCGAGTTCTGCAGTGCCGAGAGGATCAGCACGGGGAACTTCCACCACACCTCGGGCAGCGCCTCGGGCACCACGGTGAGGTTGAAGCCGAGCTCGCGCACGGCCAGGTAGAAGGCGATGCCGCTGCTGCCGATGACCGCCGCGACCGCCGCTCCTCGGCCGAGGTCGGACCAGGGCCGGGTGCGGTCGAACCCGAGGACGCGCAGTCCCGCGCCTTCGCGCAGCAGGAAGTGGGCGACGAGCGCGACGGGAACGAGCGCGGTGGTGATCCCGAAGAGCTGCCAGGCCAGGTCGAGCCAGGGGCGGCCCGGTGCGGCCGAGGCGTTGAGGGTGGCCGCCTGGTCCTTCAGGCCGCCCGGCCGAGTGACCGAACCGATGAAACTGATCAGCGCGGACACTCCGCTCGCGCCGAGCGACACCGCGAGCACGAGCAGCGTCTCGTTGCGGAGCATCGTCCGCGTGAGCCGCCGCTGAGGATACTCATCGGCCCGCGGGCCCGCCTCCGCCTGCACAGCTGCCTCCACATCACCGATCCGTCCGATCAGTATGAGGGCAGCGTCCGACGATCCGACGGGCGGTCCGCGGTGGGCCCGCCCCGGCGTCAGGTCGCAGGTACCGGGTCCGGGAGACCGACGGGCCAGGTGTGGACCGGATCTCCCTTCAGCATCAGTTCGCGGTAGCGCCGGGTGGTGGCGGCCAGCGCCGCCTCCCGGGTCAGGCCGCCGTCCAGGGCCCGGTGGAAGGTCGCGGTCTGCCAGCTCGCGCCGTTCTGCCGGCGCCGGCAGCGCTCCTCGATCACGCCCAGGTACAGGTCCCGGTCCGCGGGCTCGATGCCCCACGCGTCCAGTCCCGCCTCGGCCAGCGGCAGCAGTTCGTCGCGTACGAGGGTGACCGCGTCCACCTCGGCCGTACCGCCGTAGCGCCCGCGCCGGGGCCAGGTGAGGCGGGCTTCGATGCCGTGCCTGCAGGCGGCGTCGAAGTTGGCGGCGGCGGCCTCGAAGGACAGCCGGGTCCACACCGGGCGGCTGTCCTCCGCGAGGGCGCGGACCAGGCCGTAGTAGAACGCCGCGTTGGCTACGACGTCGACGACGGTGGGCCCGGCGGGCAGGACCCGGTTCTCCACCCTCAGGTGGGGGACGCCGTCGGCGACGCCGTAGACCGGACGGTTCCAGCGGTAGACCGTGCCGTTGTGCAGGACGAGTTCGGCGAGCGTGGGGGTGCCGTCCTTGTCCAGCACCTCGAGCGGGTCCTCGTCGTCGCAGATGGGCAGGAGAGCCGGGTAGTAGCGCAGATTCTCCTCGAAGAGGTCGAACGCCGAGGTGACCCAGCGCTCCCCGAACCAGGTGCGCGGCCGTACGCCCTGTGCCTGCAGCTCGGGCGGCCGGGTGTCGGTGGACTGCTGGAACAGCGGCGGCCGGGACTCGCGCCACAGCTCGCGGCCGAACAGGAAGGGCGAGTTGGCGCCGACGGCGATCTGGGCGGCGGCGACCGCCTGGGCCGCGTTCCACACGTCGGCGAAGCGGGCCGGAGTGACCTGGAGGTGCAGCTGCACCGAGGTGCAGGCGGCCTCGGGCGCGATGGATTTGGAGGTGCAGCTGAGGTGTTCCACCCCGTCGATGTCGAGGCTGAAGTCCTCCCCGCGGGCGGCCACGATCTGGTCGTTGAGCAGGGTGTAGCGGTCGACTTCGGAGAGATTCGAGGAGACGAGGTCGTCGCGGTCCAGCGTCGGCAGAATACCGATCATCACGATCCCGGCGTCCACCTCCGCGGCTTTCCGGTCGGCGTACGCGAGCGAGGTGCGCAGTTCCTCGGCGAGCCGGTCGAATACCCGCCCGTCCAAACGATGTGGAGCTATGTTGACTTCCAGGTTGAACATGGCGAGTTCCGTCTGGAAGTCCCGGCTCGCGATCCGTTCGAGGACTTGTCCGTTCAACATTTTGGGCATGCCGTCGGCGCCCGTGAGATTCAATTCGATCTCCAGCCCCACGAGGTTCCTGGGGCGGTCGAACCGCTTCTCCGCCAGGAGTCGCTCCAAGCCTGCCAGGCACCTGCGGAGCTTGTCGCGGTAGCGCTGGCGATCGGACAGGTCGAACCCGCCTGCCACCACCTTCTCCCCCATCGAAGCGTCCTTCCTCGGTTGGGCGGCCCGATGATCGGCCGCCGGGGTCCCGGTCCACAGGGGAGGATGCCCCGTGGATGCGATCGATAACGCCCCGGACCGGTCTGTCGACCGCTACGCTGGTCGTATGTGACCACTGGCACATTCACGCGGCATGGCACGCAACAACGCGACGATGGACTCGTGAAAAACGCCGACGAGAATAGGCCTACCACTTCACGGCCGTTTATCGAGGTCATCGCCGTGCATCCGGTTCGAAATCGGGATGATTCCCTCGTTTCATCGACCAGAAGTACCGTTGTTCAACGGGTCGAAAACAGCTAGTGGAAACACAGCCCGAACACGCGTCATATAAACTCCGTGGACAGGGCAGAAGGTTGGCGCCCACGGTCGAGTGATCCAGCCCTCGAGGTGACGTGCGGCAGTCCTCACCCCCACCTCTCGCTCTCAGGCCCCCGGCCCCTGCCTTCCTACCCTTCGTGAGCTGACAGCGTCGTCCGCCCCGCCCTCGTGCCACCGTGCCTTCGAATGAGAGGCGACCCACCATGCCCCTGCATGTCCCCCCGGCCCCCGCGCCCGCACTGCGTTCCGTCCTGACCGCGCTCTCCTCCCCCACCGCGGTCAGCGAGGCCCGAACCCCTTCCCTCCTCGGTGCCCAGGGACCGGTCTCGCCCGAACTGCCGCTGCCCGTGCATGTCCTGGACCGGATCACCGCCGAGGGCGTGTCCGCGACGCGACTGGCCGGCTGGCGCTTCCTGATCCGCTGCGGCGACCGGGCGGTGGCCGCGGCCGACACCGTACTGACCCCCGACGGCTGGACCTTCTCCCGCTTCTTCGAGGGCCCGTACATCGCCTCCACCGAACTGGCCCTGCGCCAGGCCGAGTCCCTGTCACAGCCGTACCAGCCCCGGCTGTTGTCGGTGCCCGGCCTCTACATGCTGACCCTCTGGCTGCACGGCGACCGCACCGCGGACGGCGCCACCGGCCACCCCGCCGCCACCGACCTGCTCGTCCCGCTCGCCCCCGCGCCGCCCGGCATCGCGGCCCACCGCCCGCACCTGGTCGCGGAACTCCTCCCGGTGCTGACCCACCGGGTGACGCCCAACCGCCTGCTCGGCTCACCCGCCTGACCGACGCGCGATCACACGCGCGTCCCGCCCCTCACTCCCGCACGACCACTCCCGTGCCCCGCCGCCCGATCCCCGCGGCGGGGCACGCGCGCGCCCCGAGCGCTCCGCCCCCTCGGACTAGCCTCATCCGGCCATGCGGAACCACCCGAAGTGACAGTGCAGTTGAGGTGAACCGTCCGCGTGGGTGACGCGTCATCGACCAGTGAGGGGCGGTGCCGCGAAATCCCTGCGGATCGCCGTCCAGAGGGCAACACTTGTTTCCGACCGACCTATGACAACGGGGGGCGGCCATGAACGAGGTTTCACGCCGCGCAACAGAGACAACAGCCAACCCACAGGTCACAACAGAGCGAAAGATCCCATCCATGTGCCAGCATCCGTCACCGTGCCCCTCAGCCGAATCCGCCGACCGGGAGTCCGCCCGTCTCGTGGCGCACCACCCGGAGCAGGGCTGGAGCCTGCTGTGCAACGGTGTCGTGCTCTTCGAGGACACCGGTGAACTCCTGCCCGACGGCAGGAGCATCGCCCCGCAGCGTCCCGGGGGCCCCGCGGTGATGACCACCGCCTGAGCTCCACCGGGCGGATCCGCGTCCGCCCGGCTTCGCTCGCCGCCTATCGTGATCGGCATGCAGTCCTACACGATCGGCCAGGCAGCGCGGCTGCTCGGCGTCAGCCCGGACACCGCCCGACGCTGGGCGGACGCGGGCCGGCTCACCACCCGACGCGACGAAGGCGGACGACGGCTCGTCGACGGGCGGGACCTGGCCGCGTTCTCCGTCGACCTCGCGAAGGCCGGTGCCACCGAGGAGGGCACGCCGTACACCTCGGCCCGCAACGCCTTCCCCGGCATCGTCACCGCGATCAAACTCGGCGACGTGGCGGCCCAGGTCGAGATCCAGGCGGGTCCGCACCGCCTGGTCTCGCTGCTGACCCGCGAGGCCGTCGAGGAGCTCGGACTGGAGGTCGGCATGGAGGCCACCGCCCGCGTGAAGTCGACAAACGTCCATATCGACCGCGTCTGACGGAAGCGGTACGCCGAAGGGCTCCGCCTCTGCCGTACGGCAGAGGCGGAGCCCTTCCACTCCTCGGTCCCGGTGACCGGGACCTCGGCGTCAGTCGTCGTACGCGTCCAGCGGCGGGCAGGAGCACACCAGGTTGCGGTCGCCGAAGGCCTGGTCGACGCGGCGCACCGGCGGCCAGTACTTGTCGGCCGCGCTCACACCGGTCGGGAAGACGGCCTCCTCACGGCTGTACGGGTGCTCCCACTCCGTGCCGAGCGCGGCGGCGGTGTGCGGGGCGTTGCGCAGCGGGTTGTCGTCCGCGGGCCACTCGCCGGAACCGACCTTCTCGATCTCCGCGCGAATCGCGATCATCGTCTCGCAGAACCGGTCGAGTTCGGCCAGGTCCTCGGACTCGGTCGGCTCGATCATCAGCGTTCCCGCCACCGGGAACGACATGGTCGGCGCGTGGAAGCCGTAGTCGATCAGCCGCTTGGCCACGTCGTCCACGCTCACGCCGGTCGCCTTGGTCAGCGGGCGCAGGTCGATGATGCACTCGTGCGCGACCAGCCCGCCGGGGCCGGTGTAGAGCACCGGGTAGTGCGGCTCGAGGCGCTTGGCGATGTAGTTGGCGCTGAGCACCGCCACCTGGGTGGCCCGCTTGAGCCCCTCGCCGCCCATGAGCCGGACGTACGCCCACGAGATGGGCAGGATGCCCGCGGAGCCCCACGGGGCGGCCGAGACCGGCCCGATCCCCGTCTCCGGCCCGGCCCCGGGCTGGAGCGGGTGGTTCGGCAGGTACGGCGCCAGGTGCGACCGCACCCCGACCGGGCCGACACCGGGACCGCCGCCACCGTGCGGGATGCAGAAGGTCTTGTGCAGGTTCAGGTGCGAGACGTCGCCGCCGAAGTGCCCGGGCTTGGCCAGCCCGACCAGCGCGTTGAGGTTCGCGCCGTCCACGTACACCTGGCCGCCGGCCTCGTGCACCGCAGCGCAGATGTCGGCGACGTGCTCCTCGAACACACCGTGCGTCGACGGGTACGTGATCATCAGCACCGACAGCTCGTCGCGGTACTGCTCGATCTTCGCCCGCAGGTCGTCGATGTCGACCTCGCCGTCCTCGGCGGTCTTCACGACGACGACCTTCATCCCGGCCATGACGGCGCTGGCGGCGTTGGTGCCGTGCGCGGAGGACGGGATGAGACAGACGGTGCGCTGCTCGTCGCCGTTGGCCCGGTGGTAGCCGCGTACGGCGAGCAGCCCGGCCAGTTCGCCCTGGGAACCCGCGTTGGGCTGGAGGCTCACCTTGTCGTAGCCGGTGACCTCGGCGAGACGCTCCTCCAGTTCGTGGATGAGCGTGAGGTAGCCCTCGGCCTGCTCGGCCGGCGCGAAGGGGTGCAGCTGCCCGAACTCGGGCCAGGTGATCGGCTCCATCTCCGTGGTCGCGTTGAGCTTCATGGTGCAGGAGCCCAGCGGAATCATCCCGCGGTCCAGCGCGTAGTCACGGTCGGCGAGCCGGCGCAGGTAGCGCAGCATCGCGGTCTCGGAGCGGTGCTGGTGGAAGACGGGGTGCGTCAGGTACTCGTCGGTGCGCAGCAGGGCGTCCGGCAGGGTGTCGGGCGCTGCCGCGTCCAGGGCCGCGATGTCGGCGACGTCGGCCTCGACGCCGAAGGCGTTCCACACGGCGGCGAGCCGGGCCCGAGTGGTGGTCTCGTCGCAGGCGATCGAGACGTGGTCGGCGTCGACGAGGAGCAGGTTGACGCCGTTGTCCCGCGCGGCGGCGACGACCTCGGCACCCCGCCCCGGGACCCGCGCGGTCAGCGTGTCGAAGTAGGAGCCGTGGACGATCTCCACGCCGCCGGCCCGGAGCCCTTCGGCGAGGACGGTCGCGTAACGGTGGGTGCGCCACGCGATGGTCCGCAGTCCTTCGGGACCGTGGTAGACGGCGTACATCCCGGCCATCACGGCGAGCAGCACCTGGGCGGTGCAGATGTTGCTGGTGGCCTTCTCACGGCGGATGTGCTGCTCACGGGTCTGGAGCGCGAGCCGGTAGGCCTGGTCTCCGTCCGCGTCGACGGAGACACCGACGAGCCGTCCGGGCAGGCTGCGCGCCATCTTCTCGTGCACGGCCATGTATCCGGCGTGCGGCCCGCCGAAGCCCATGGGCACACCGAAGCGCTGTGTCGTGCCGACCGCGATGTCCGCGCCGAGTTCGCCGGGCGACGTCAGCAGCGTGAGGGCGAGCAGATCGGCGGCGACGGTGACCAGCGCGCCCAGCTCGTGCGCCCGGTCGATCACCGGCTTGATGTCGCGTACGGCTCCGGAGGCCCCCGGGTACTGGATCAGCACGCCGTTGATCCCGCGCTCGGCGATCTCGGCGGGGATGCCCTCGCTCAGGTCGGCGACGACGACCTCGACGCCGGTCGGCTCGGCACGGGTCTCGATCACGGCGATCGTCTGCGGCAGCACGTCCGCGTCGACCAGGAACAGACCGTTCTTGTTCTTGCCCATGCGCCGCGACAGCGCCATCGCCTCGGCGGCTGCCGTGCCCTCGTCGAGCAGTGAGGCCCCGGAGGTCGGCAGGCCGGTCAGCTCGGCGACCATGGTCTGGAAGTTCAGCAGCGCCTCGAGCCGCCCCTGCGAGATCTCCGGCTGGTACGGCGTGTAGGCCGTGTACCAGGCGGGGTTCTCCATCACGTTGCGCAGGATGACGGGCGGCGTGAAGGTCCCGTAGTACCCGAGCCCGATCATGGAGCCGAGCACCTCGTTGCGGTCGGCCAGCGACCGGAGTTCGGCCAGCACCTCGGGCTCGGTCCGGGCGCCCGGCAGGTCGAGCGCGTCGGCGTTCTTGATCACATCCGGGACCGCCGCGGCCGTCAGCTCGTCGAGCGAGCCGTAGCCGACCTGCGCGAGCATTTTGGCGCGGGCCTCGTGGTCGGGGCCGATGTGCCGCTGCTCGAAGGGCGTTCCCTGTTCGAGCTCGGAGAGGGGAATGCGGTGGGCGGTCATTGTGGAGGCCTCCTGGTCTGACGACCTTCGAGGGGCACCATGACGGGTGCCCGGACGGCCTCCCCCTCTGTCATCTCAACCTGAGAGCTTCACCGGACCGCCGCAGGGCGCCCGGCTTTCACCGTCGGTGAGAGCGGGAGCCGTCGACACCCGCCCTGCTTTCCAGAGTGACCTCGTCCATGCGGTACGTGGGCCTGAGAGTTTCCGGGGAGGATTTGCTCCTTCGGCGCCCTCCGGTGGTGTCCGGAGGACTCTCCCGCACGGGGTCAGCAGCCGCTGTCAGCGTACCAGCGAGGGCAACCCCCGGACCTTCGAGTGGCCGCCGGACCGATTGTGCCGTTTCGTAGTGCTGACGAATGATTGCGGATTGCGACCAGTGGAGGGCCCGTGCAGACCGACATCGATCCGCGCAACCTGATCGGCCGCAAGGCGTTCGACCGCAACGGAACCCGGATCGGCACCATCGACGAGGTCTATCTCGACGACGCCACCGGCATACCCGAGTGGGCGGCGATACGCACCGGCTTGTTCAGCAGGGACGCCTTCGTCCCCCTGGAGCCGAGCGAGCTGATCGACGGCAGTCTCCACATTCCCTTCGAACGCGCCCTGATCAAGGACGCCCCCGACTTCGGCGTGGGCCGCCACCTCTCCCCGGAGCAGGAGCTCCAGCTCTACCACCACTACGGTCTGGACATCTCCGCGCCTCCCCCGCTTCCGGACCGCGACTTCGGCAAACTCGCCGACCGCGACGACCGCCCGGCCTGACGGCCCCGGGAGCCGGGAGCCGGGAGCACGAAGCCCACGGCCCACTCACAGCTGCGAGTGCCCGGGATCCATGACCTCGGGAGCCGCCCCGGAGCCGTCGCCCGTCTCCGCGTCGGCCCGCGGCCTCTCGCCCTCCCCGGGGCTTCGATCCACCAGTGGCAGCGGATCCGCCGGTTGCAGGGCCGGGTCGTCGGTACGGAAGGTCTTCACCCGCCCCACCGCCGAGTCCGGCGTCTCGAACCGGACCGTGACCCGCCCCAGGCCGCTGCCCTGGACCCACCCGTGCCCGTACTCGGTGTGCCGTACATCGTGCCCGGCCGGCCAACTCCGCTCCGCACTCGTCTGCCGCCCTTCCTCCGTGGGTGCGGCCGGCTGGTCCTCCTCGCCCGGCGGTTCCTCCCCCCGGCCCACCGCCGCCTGTGCGAACAAGTCCTCCTGGGTGTAGTCCGCGAGTCCGCTGACTCCCACGCCCAGCAGCCGTACTCCGCCTGTCGTGTCGACCGAGTCCAGCAGCCGCGCCGCCGCCTCGCGCACCACCGCCGGATCGTCCGTGGGCCCCCGCAGCGTCTCGGACCGGGTGAGCGTCGAGAAGTCGTAGCGTCGCACCTTCAGCACGATGGTCCGTCCCGCCAGCCCTGCTCCCCGCAGCCTGCGCACACAGCGATCGGCGAGCCGCCGTACCTCCGTACCGACCCGCACCCGGTCGTGAATGTCCACGTCATACGTGTCCTCGACCGACACCGACTTCGTCTCCCGCTCGGCCACCACGGGCCGTTCGTCCCGCGCCAGGGCCATGGCGTACAGCGCGTGTCCGTGTGCCTTGCCGAGCAACCGCACCAGCTCGTCCTCCCCGGCCTCGGCGAGCTCGTCGACCGTGTGGATCCCGGCCCTGCGCAGGTGGTCACCGGTGGCGGGCCCCACTCCCGGCAGCGTCCGGACCGGGAGGGGCGCCAGCAGGGCCCGCTCCCTCCCCGGCTCGATGAGCACCAGCCCGTCGGGCTTCGCCTGCTCCGAGGCGATCTTCGCCAGCATCTTGGATGCGGCGAGCCCGACGGACCCGGTGAGCCCGGTGACCGCCCGTATGTCCGCTCGCAGTCTCGCCCCGGCCAGCCGGGCCGATCGCTCGTCCCAGGCCGCCCCGCCGGCTTCCAGGTCCACGAACGCCTCGTCCAGGCTCAAGGGCTCCACCAGGGGCGACAACGCCCGCAGCAGCCCCATCACCTGGTCGCTGATCGACCGGTAGAACGCGAAGCGCGGCACGAGATACGCCGCGTTCGGCGCGAGCCGCCGCGCCTGCGCCATGGGCAGCGCGGAACGCACGCCGAAGAGCCGGGCCTCGTACGAGGCGGTGGCGACCACTCCACGCGGCCCGAGCCCGCCCACCACCACGGCTTTCCCTCGCAGGCTCGGCTTGGACGCCTGCTCCACCGAGGCGAAGAAGGCGTCCATGTCGAGATGCATGATGGTAGGCGCGGATCTCACATCTCCGATGCTGCCCTACGCCACTGACAACGCCCTGCCGCACGGGCCGGCCACCGACCGCCCCGGACGGCACGGGTCGCTCAGCGCGCCCCGACGGCTCAGACCGCGCGGTTCCGCCGCCGCGCCAGCTCGTCCGCCGGGTTGGGCCCGATCAGCGTCTCCCCGGTGTCGACACGCTCCCCGTGCAACTGGGACAGCGCGCTCTCGACATCCCGCCACACCACACCGACGGCGATCCCGAAAATCCCCTGGCCGCCCTGGAGGAGGGCGTGGACCTCATCCGGCGTGTCGCACTCGTAGACCGTGGCACCGTCACTCATCAGCGTCATGCGCTCCAGGTCACGAAAGCCTCGCTCCCGCAGATGCTGGACGGCGGTACGAATGTTCTGCAGCGACACGCCGGTGTCCAGGAACCGCTTGACGATCTTCAGGACGACGACGTCCCGGAAGCTGTACAGCCGCTGTGTCCCGGAGCCGTGCGCGGGCCGCACACTCGGCTCGACCAGGCCCGTGCGGGCCCAGTAGTCCAGCTGCCGGTAGGTGATGCCGGCGGCCGCGCAGGCCGTGGGGCCGCGATAGCCGATCTCCTCGGACACCATGGACGTCGTCGCCCCTCCGCTGCTCGGCACGGCCGCCGGCCGCTGCGGAGCATGATCGGCCGCACTGCCGTGATGGGCATACGCCCCGCTCGCGCGGAGCTGAGGGCCTGGGTGAGGGTACGGACCGCTCGCCCCGAGACCGTGTCCGGGGACGCCCCCAGCCGTACCGTCGCCGGTGCTTCTCACGCCGACCTCCGTCCTCGACCTGCCTCCTCGACGGTAGGCAGTCACCAAGGGTGCGTCAACGATCGCCACACTCGGCACGCCGAGTGATAATCACCCTAAGAGTGGTTTCCCGTGCCCCACCGCGGGGAAAGGCTAGCCGAATGCCTTCTGCGCGGGCCGTGCGGCGCCCTCGTGCACCACCGGTCCGAGCGGGAATCCGGCGGGACGGTCACCGCCGCTCACTGGCTGCTGGAGCCGAAGTCCTCCGGCGAGATCTGGTCGAGGAACTCGCGGAACTTCTCCACCTCGTCCTCCTGCTCGTCCGGGATGGCGATCCCCGCGTCGTCGAGGACTGTGTCACTGCCGTAGATCGGCGTCCCCGTGCGCAGCGCCAGCGCTATGGCGTCGGACGGCCGGGCACTCACCTCCACGCCGCTGGCGAAGACCAGCTCCGCGTAGAAGACCCCCTCGCGCAGATCCGTGATGCGCACTTCCGTGAGCTCCTGGCCGACGGCTTCCAGCACGTCCTTGAAGAGGTCGTGGGTCAGCGGGCGCGCCGGAGCCATGCCCTGCTGGGCGAAGGCGATGGCCGTAGCCTCCCCCGGCCCGATCCAGATGGGGAGGTACCGGTCGCCTCCCACTTCGCGCAGCAGCACGATCGGTTGGTTCGAGGGCATTTCGACCCGGACACCTACGACATCGAGCTCGTTCACACAGCAACCCTAGGCCGTGCCCGGGACGTTTGGGTAGTCGGGCCGGGATCAGGTGGCCGATCCGGTCCCCCGATCCCGTGTCCCTCAGGGCAGCCGCACCCCAAGCGCCGAGCTCACCAGCGCGGCGTGCAGCTTCACCGTGAGACCGGCGAGCTCCTTCGCACGCGCCTCCGCATGAGCCCTGGTCTGCGGGTTTCGGTGGCGTTTGAGCGGGGCGACGACCTGGTCCACCAGCCCGGCCTCCCGCTCCGCGGCGGCCTTCATCGTCCTCAGGTGTCTCGGCTCGATCCCGAACCGTCCCAACTCGGTGATGAGACCGGCGACGGTGACCGCCTCGGCGTCGTACACCTCGCCCTCGACGGGAGCGAGCAGCCCGTACGACTCCCACTCCGCGAGCTGCTCCTGGTCGATGCCGGCGGCCGCCAGCAGCTGCGCCCGCCCGATCCGGACCGCCGTGGAGGCAGGATCGGCGGACGGCTCGGGGACGGCTTCCCCCTCCCGCTGCCGGGACAGTACCGGCAGTGGGAGGGCCTCGCCGCGCTCCATCGCCTCCAAGTGCTCACGGATCACCTTGAGCGGCAGATAGTGGTCCCGCTGCATCCTCAGGACATGACCGAGCCGCTCGACGTCCGCCGCGCTGAACTTGCGATACCCCGAGGGGGTCCGCTGCGGCTCGATGAGCCCCTCCGACTCCAGGAAGCGGATCTTGGAGATGGTGACTTCGGGGAATTCCTCACGCAGCACGTTCAGCACCGTGCCGATGCTCATCAGTCCAGTTTCCGCTGCGGCGGTGCCGGGCACGGCACCGCCGCTCGGTGTGTGAAGCATGGACCTTCCCTGGGGTCAGGGTGCCCCGGACGGAACCCGGGGAGGGTCAGTAGCCCCGCTGGCTCGCGTAGAACACCAGCCGGTACTTGCCGATCTGCACCTCGTCACCGTTCGACAGACCGACCTGGTCGATCCGCTCTCGGTTGACGTACGTGCCGTTCAGACTGCCCACGTCGGCCACCGTGAAGGAACCGTCCTGGCCGCGGCGGAACTCCACGTGCCGACGCGAGACCGTCACGTCGTCCAGGAAGATGTCGCTCTGCGGGTGTCGGCCGGCCGTCGTCAGGTCTCCGTCCAGCAGGAAGCGGCTGCCCGAGTTCGGCCCGCGGCGCACGACCAGGAGTGCCGAACCCACCGGCAGCGCGTCGACGGCCGCCTGCGCCTCGGGCGACAGCATCGGCATCTGCGTCTGGCCGGTGGCCTCCGCGTCGTATGCCTCGAGACCGGAGATGGAGATGGTGGAGGTCGTCTCGGAGGGGCGCTCCGGGGCGACGCCGGGCCGGAGCGGAGCTCCACAGTTGGAGCAGAACCGGCTGTTCTCCGGGTTGCGGTTACCGCACCTCGCACATACCAGGACCGACATGGACGGATCCTCCTGCCCACCGGGGGCCTGGGACGCGTACGGGTCGGAGAACCCTCCACCCGTACCTGAGGTTGACGGTTGCCCGAAACCTATGCCGCTCGACTGCGCAGGGTCAACCGACGGCGCGCCCTGGCCGCCCACCTGGTCCCGGAACAGCGGACGTGCACCTTCCGCCTCCGGCTGTGCGCGATGCCGGGCAGCCTCGCTGTCGCGGCCTTCTCGTGCGCTCTTGCCGAACAACTTCCCAAACAACTTCACGGGCGATTCCCCTTGACCGAAACAGACCCGCCCGTGGGGCAGGACGAACCCTGACTGAACACATTGGCCGACCCGGACATCCTCACAACGTCCGTATCCACCAGACAGTTTCCACCACGCACCACCCATTCGGTGCGCCGACCCCCCGCAACCTCATGCCCTCGCCGGTCACCCCCCATGCACCCCCGGTTCACTGGGAGGACGACCGAGCGTAGTCAGGCTGCTTCGCCGGCCGCAAGGCATCCACGACGATCTTGGCCGACCGCTCCACTGAGGCGGTGGCCTGTTCCTTCTCGAGAGTCTGCACCACACCTCCTGGGATGTTGAGCGCCGGTTCGAGATCCTGCGGCTTGCCGATGACCTTGAAACGATAGGGAGCAGTGATCTTGTTCCCGTCGACGCTCACCCCGTTGCCGGAGTCGGACAGGTAGGTGCCCGCCACGACCCGCACACCGTCCAACTGAATGGCTTCGGCACCGGCCGCGCGCAGCTCCTGGACGGCGTCGAGCAACATGTTCGCCTTCACCATTCCCTTCGTGTCCTCGATGACCAACGTGATGCCGGGCCCCTGCGCGGCCACGGTGCCCGCCAGGATGCCGAGTTGCCGTTCCTTCTCGGCCGTCTGTCTCCGGGCCTCCTCGGCCTGGTCGGAGCTGTTCTCCAACTCGTCACGCTGCTTCTCGAGCCCTTGCTTCTCATCCTCAAGACGCTCTGTGCGGTCGTCGAGTTCATCGAGGATACGAACAAGATCTTCCTGGCGAGCGCCGCGCAGGGCACTGTCACCCTCGCTGTTCGAGGCGACCTGGACGGCCAGGCCGAAGCCCAGGCCGAACAGCAGCACGGCGACGATGAGCTGAGCCCGGGTGATCCGTGGCGGCCACAGCCCCTTCACCAGCCGCTGCCGTCCGGTCAGGCCGGATCCGGGCGGCTCCGGTGGTGTCTCCCCGTCCTCGACCGCGGGCGCGGGGGCGGGGGCGGACACCTCGTCGGGCAGTTCCTTGCGGAGGCTGCCACCGGCTGCCGGGCGTGGTCCGGGTACCGGACCTGGTCCGGCTGCCGGCACGGGCGTCGTCCTGTCGTGTTCGTGATCGCTCATCGGCCTCACGCCCGGAACACGTGCCGGCGGATCGCCGCGGCGTTGGAGAAGATCCGGATGCCGAGGACGACCACGACCCCGGTGGACAGCTGGGCTCCCACGCCCAGCTTGTCGCCGAGGAAGACGATCAGCGCGGCCACCACCACGTTCGACAGGAACGACACCACGAAGACCTTGTCGTCGAAGATGCCGTCGAGCATGGCCCGCAGCCCGCCGAAGACGGCGTCGAGCGCCGCCACGACGGCGATCGGCAGGTAAGGCTCGACGACCGCCGGAACCTCGGGCCGGACCAACAGGCCGGCCACGACTCCCACGACGAGGCCCAGTACGGCGATCACGATGTGCCTTTCTCAGTTACAGATGTCGTCTCGGTTATCGGTTGTGCGGTTCGTACGATCACGCTCGGCGCGGCGGGCAGCCGGAGGTCGTCCTCCACCGAAAGTTCGGTGCGGATGTCGTAGCTCTCCTCCAGGGCCTGCAGATACAGCCCGTCCGCACTGTTCTGGAACCGGCTGCTCAGCTCTCGGCCGTCCCCCACCGCGAGCACCGTGTACGGCGGTACCAGCGGCCTGTTGTCGACCAGTATCGCGTCTCCCGCAGCCCTGATCGCAGACAGAGCGGTCAGCCGCTGCCCATTGATCGCGACGGCCTCGGCGCCGGACTCCCACAAGCCGTTGACCACGCGTTGCATGTCACGGTCGCGGACCCGCCCGGTGTCGGAGAACCCGGAGGTCGACCGCGCGTCGCCGTCCCCACCGACGCTCGTGTCCTTGGCGTCGTTCACCACGAGCTTCACCCCGGGTCCGTGCACCGCGACGGCGCCCGCCAGAACGCCCACCAGCTCGGTACGGTCACTCTCACCGCTGTGCTTGAGTGCCTCACGCTGCCGCGCGCCCACATCGTCGCGGAGTGCGTCGACGCCGTCCTTGAGCTTGTCCGCCGCCTCGGTCTCCCGGTCGATCCTGTCGATCAGTTCCTCACGCTCCTTGGCGACGACGGGGGCCGCCACCCTCGCCTGCGCGGCTCCGACGGTCACGACCAGGGCGGCGAGCACCAGACCACCGGCGAGCCCCAGTTTCGCCCTGAGGGTCTTCGGCATACCGCCGCTGCCGTCGGCCTGCTTCCGCGCGGCGGCCTCGGCGTATCCCTCGTCGAGGCTGTGGTCCATCACGTTGGTGAGCAACGACATGGACGCGTCCGGGCGCGGAGGCCGCTGAGGTGTGCTCCGAACGGGGGTTTGCTGCGGCATGCCGCACATCGTCGCACGCCACAGCCACTACCTCCGAACGGCCCTACCGGCGTGCCGGACAGGCCCCGTTGGGGACACATGTCCGGCACGCACGTGTACCGCTGGTTCTGCCGTCCCGCCTATCGTCCCGCGCTGTCCACGACGGCCGCCCACTCGTCGAGCAGGGCCTGGGCCGAGGCGTCGTCGGGTCCCTCCGCCCACAGGTGGGTGACCGCCTCGGCCGGGTCGGGCAGCACCATCACCCAGCGGCCGTCGGGCTCCACCACGCGTACACCGTCTGTGGTGTCCACGAAGCGTTCACCGGCCTCCTCGACGACCCGCCGCATCACCAGTCCCTTGACGGCCCACGGAGTCGCCAGATCGCGCTTGATCACGTGCGCGCGGGGGATCCGCGCGTCGATCTGGCTGAGCGTGAGCTGCGTCCTCGCCACCAGACCGATGAGCCGGACGAAGGCAGCGGTGCCGTCGTAGACCCGGCTGAACTCCGGGACGATGAAACCGCCCTTGCCGTCGCCGCCGAAGATCGTCCCCTCCTCCCCGCCCACGCGCGTCAGGTCGTCGGGCGAGGTGGTCGTCCACTCCACCTGTGTGCCGTGATAGGCCGCCACCTGTTCGGCGATCCTGGTGGTGGTCACGGGAAGCGCGACCCTGCCGCTGCGCCGCTCGGCCGCGATGAGGTCGAGCAGGACGAGCAGTGCCCGGTCGTCCTCGATGATCTTCCCCTTCTCGTCGACCAGGGACAGCCGCTCACCGACGGGGTCGAACCGCACACCGAACGCGGCACCGGAGGAGGCCACCATCTCACCTAGCCGCACCAGCCCCGAGCGCCGCATATCGGCCGTCTCGGTCGGCCTGAACTCGTTCAGGCCGGGGTTGATGGTCAGCGAGTCGACACCGAGTTTGCCGAGCAGACTCGGCAGAACGAGCCCCGCGCTGCCGTTCGACGCGTCCACGACGACCTTCAGCCCGGACTCCGCGATTCCCGTGGTGTCGACGTTCCGCAGCAGCGACCCGGTGTACGAGTCGAAGACACTCGCCGGGAAGTGCAGATCTCCGATCTCTCCCGGGAACGCACGCCGGTACTCCTGCCGCGCGAACACCCGGTCCAGTTTGCGCTGGCTGCCTTGCGAGAGGTCGGCGCCCTGTCCGTCGAAGAACATGATGTCGACCGAGTCGGGCACTCCGGGTGTGGTGCGGATCATGATGCCGCCCGCGCTGCCCCTCGCGGTCTGCTGCCGGGCCACGGGCAACGGTACGTTCTCCAGATCCCGTACGTCGATGGCGCTGGCCTGCAACGCGGAGATGACCGCACGCTTCAGGGCACGGGCACCACGGGAGTGGTCCCGGGCCGTGGTGACCGTGGATCCCTTCTTCAGCGTCGTCGCGTAGGCGCCGGCCAGCCGCACGGCGAGTTCCGGGGTGATCTCGACGTTCAGGATTCCCGAGACCCCGCGGGCTCCAAAGAGATGCGCCTGTCCCCTGGACTCCCAGATGACCGAGGTGTTGACGAAAGCGCCCGCTTCGATCGTCTTGAACGGGTAGACCCGCACGTTCCCTTGGACGATCGATTCCTCGCCGATCAGGCATTCGTCGCCGATGACGGCGCCGTCCTCGATCCGCGCCGCGCGCATGACGTCGGTGTTCCTGCCGAGGACACAGCCCCGCAGGTTGCTGTGCGGACCGACGTACACGTTGTCGTGGACGACGGCTCTGTGCAGGAAGGCCCCGCTCTTCACCACGACATTGGACCCCACGATCGTGTGCTCGCGGATCTCGGCGCCGGCCTCGACCTTGGCGTAGTCACCGATGTAGAGCGGACCGCGCAAGACGGCATCAGGATGTACTTCGGCGCCCTCAGCCACCCATACGCCCGGCGAGATCTCGAAACCGTCGATATCGACGTCGACCTTGCCCTCCAGGACGTCGGCCTGCGCCTTCACGTAGCTCTCATGGGTGCCGACATCTTCCCAGTAGCCTTCGGCGACAAAGCCGTAGACGGGTTTGCCCTCCTTCATCAACTGTGGGAAGACGTCACCGGACCAGTCGACGGGCACATCCGGCTCGACATAGTCGAAGACCTCGGGTTCCATGACGTAGATCCCGGTGTTCACCGTGTCGGAGAAGACCTGTCCCCAGGTCGGCTTCTCCAGGAAACGCTCGACCTTGCCCTGCTCGTCCACGATGGTGATACCGAATTCCAGCGGATTGGGCACCCGGGTCAGACAGACCGTGACCAGCGCGCCCTTTTCCTTGTGGAAATTGATCAGCTCGGTGAGGTCGAAATCTGTCAGAGCATCGCCGGAGATGACGAGGAAGGTGTCGTCCTTCAATGCCTCCTCGGCGTTCTTGACGCTTCCCGCGGTACCGAGTGGCTTCTCCTCATTGGCATAGGTGAGCTCCATTCCGAGCTCTTCGCCGTCACCGAAATAGTTCTTGACGAGCGACGCCAGGAACTGGACGGTCACAACGGTTTCGTTGAGCCCATGCTTTTTGAGCAGCCGCAGAACGTGCTCCATGATCGGCTGATTGGCCACTGGCAGGAGCGGCTTGGGCATGCTTGAGGTCATGGGGCGAAGGCGTGTGCCTGCACCCCCGGCCATCACGACGGCCTTCATGTCGGAAGCGCCCTCCTCTAAGAGACGACGGTCTAGCCGACTTCACCCACCAAGATTGTCCCGCACGTTTCCACTGCGGGCCATCGCGCCACTCTGCGCGTGCCAGTCAGCGAGCTCAGCCGGCCATGGCGTCCGCACGCACCAAGCGGCGGACTTGGACCACATAGAGGACTCCTGCCCACCAGTACAGCGTTGTACCCCATCCAGCGAACGCCCATCCGAAAACAGCAGCAAGTGACGAGATCCAACCGCTACCGTCGCTGAGCAGCAGCAAGGGGAAGGCATACATCAGGTTGAAGGTGGCCGCCTTCCCGAGGAAGTTCACCTGCGGCGGCGGATAGCCGTGCCGCCGGAGGACACCCACCATCACCAGTAGAACCAACTCACGTGCCAGTAGTACGGCCGTCAACCAGAGCGGAAGAATCTCGCGCCAGGTGAGTCCGAGCAGAGTCGACAGGATGTAGAGCCGGTCAGCCGCGGGATCAAGAAGCCGGCCGAGGCTGCTGATCTGATTCCACCGTCGCGCGAGTTTGCCGTCCAGGTAGTCACTGACACCGCTCAGCGCGAGCACCAGAAGCGCCCAGCCGTCACTCTTCGGGCCGCCGAACTCAGGCCTGAGGATCAACCACAGGAAGAGAGGGACACCGAGAAGCCTCGCCATGCTGAGGATGTTCGGGATGGTGAGGACACGGTCCGTCTGGACGCGAGTCTCCTGGACCTCCACCCGGGGGCCTCCTGTGGGAAACGTACCAATGATGCTCATTGACCTTACCTCAACACAAAAAAGCTCTGGCTCTTGGGCTGCGTGCCCAAGAGCCAGAGCTCTAAAAGAAGTTCGGCGGCGTCCTACTCTCCCACAGGGTCCCCCCTGCAGTACCATCGGCGCTCTGGGGCTTAGCTTCCGGGTT
>NZ_JAESIF010000067.1:0-30531 GCF_016757295.1 Streptomyces sp. M2CJ-2
TCACGTCGTCCTCGCCGGCCAGCGCCAGCGAACGCTGCCGTCCGTCGCCGTGGGACTCGCCCAGCGCGCTGAGCGCCTCGGCACGCGCGCGCGTGGAGGGCACTTCGCGGGCCCGCGCGCGCAGCGCCTCCTGCGCGGCGTGCCGGTCCCGGCCGGCGAACAGCGCGCCGGACAGCGCGAGGGCGGTGCGCCGCTCCGCGGCGGAGAGGTAGCGGTTGCGGCTGGACAGGGCCAGTCCGTCGTCCTCGCGGACGGTGGGGACCCCGACGATGTCGACGCCGAAGTTCAGGTCGCGCACCATGCGGCGGATCAGGGCGAGCTGCTGGGCGTCCTTCTGGCCGTACAGGGCGACGTCGGGGCGCGTGAGATGCAGCAGTTTGGCGACGACGGTGAGCATGCCGTCGAAGTGACCCGGGCGGGCGGCGCCCTCCAGGCGTTCGCCCATGGGGCCGGCGCTGATCCGGACCTGGGGCTCGCCGCCCGGGTAGACCTCGTCGGCCGACGGGGCGAAGACGACGTCGGCGCCCGCCTGCCCGGCGACATCGAGATCGGCGTCCAGGGTGCGCGGGTACCGGTCGAGGTCCTCGCCCTCGCCGAACTGCAGCGGGTTGACGAAGACGGTGACCACCACCTCGCCGTCGGCGCCCGCGATGTCGCGGGCGGCGCGGATCAGGGTGGCGTGGCCCTCGTGCAGGGCGCCCATGGTCATCACCACGGTGCGGCGGCCCGCACGCGCGCGTGCGTGCAGTTCCCCGGCGGTGCGCAGCAGGGTGGTGGTCATCGGGATTCCCCTTCGCCTTCGCCTTCGCCGGGAGCGCCCGTGTCGCCGGGGGTGCCCGGCGTCCCGCCGGCGAGTACCCCGAGCAGGTCCTCGGCGAGCTCCGGCTTCAGCAGGCCGTGGGCGAGGGCGCGGTCCGCGGTCGCGCGGGCCATCGCCAGGTAGCCGGCGACGGCCTGCGGGGCGTGCCGCCGCAACTCGGCGACATGCGCGGAGACGGTGCCGGCGTCACCGCGCGCGACGGGGCCGGTGAGGGCCGCGTCGCCGGAGCGCAGGGCGTTGTCCAGGGCCGCGCCGAGCAGCGGGCCGAGCATCCGGTCGGGTGCCTCGACTCCGGCGGTGCGCAGCAGTTCCAGGGACTGCGCGACCAGGGTGACCAGGTGGTTGGCGCCCAGGGCGAGGGCCGCGTGGTAGAGCGGGCGGTTCTCCTCGGCGATCCATTCCGGCTCCCCGCCCATCTCGATCACCAGCGCCTCGGCGGCCAGCCGCAGCTCCTCGGGCGCCGTCACGCCGAAGGAGCACCCGGCGAGCCGCTGCACGTCCACGGGGGTGCCGGTGAACGTCATCGCCGGGTGCAGGGCCAGCGGCAGCGCCCCGGCCCGCAGGGCGGGGTCCAGCACCTTCGCGCCGTACCGCCCGGAGGTGTGCACGAGGAGTTGCCCCGGCCGTACCGCCCCCGTCCCGGCGAGCCCGGAGACCAGTTCGGGCAGCGCGTCGTCCGGGACGGTCAGCAGTACCAGTTCGGCCCGCTCCAGCACCTCGGCGGGCGGGACCACCGGTACGCCGGGGAGCAGTTGCTCGGCGCGCCTCCTGGACGCGGCGGAGACGGCGGAGACCGCCACCGGACGGTGTCCGGCGAGTTGGAGGGACGCGGCCAGGGCCGGGCCCACCCGCCCGGCGCCGACGACGCCGACGGTGAGCCGCGCGGGGCGGTCCCTGGGATCCGGCTGTGGGGCTGTGTTCACGCGACGGCGGCCTTCCCGTTCCAGTCCGCTCGGGGTACCGGACGATTTCTCGTCATGTTAACGCGATCGGTTCCCCGGGTGTCCGGTCGCGCCGTCGCAGTTGCGCCCGCCGTGTCCGCCGTGCCCTCTTCGGGGCGCCGTCGCGTGCGGCACGCGGCACGCAGCACGGAAATTCTGGTGCCCTGGCTTCCCCGCGCGGGGGATGATCCCGGGCATGAGCGATGCGGCGGGGAACGGCACGGCGGGACGGGACGAGCGGCGCACCGACGAGGAGGGGCGCCGGGAGCTCCGCGAACGGCGGGTCGCCGCCTACCGCGGTGCTCCGCGCGTCCTCGCCCGCCTCGGGTTCCTGGGCACGCTCCGGGAACGACTGGCACTGCTGGCGGAGGCGGACGGCCGGTACGACCTGGACGAGGCGTCCGACCTGTACGGCGACGGTGTCGTCGAAGCGCTGGAGGAGCGGGTCGCCGGGCTCCTCGGCACCGAGGCCGCCGCGTTCTTCCCGACCGGCACGATGGCCCAGCAGGTGGCTCTGCGCTGCTGGGCGGGCCGTACCGGCAACCCCGTCGTCGCCCTGCACGGGCTCAGCCACCCCGAGGTCCACGAGCGGAACGCGTTCAGCCGGGTCGCCGGGTTGCGTCCGGTACGGGTGACGAGCGAGCCCAGGATGCCGACCGCCGCCGAGGTGCGGGACTTCGAGGAGCCCTTCGGCGCGCTGATGCTGGAGCTTCCCCTCCGGGACGCCGGTTTCCTGCTGCCCACCTGGGAGGAGCTCACCGAGGTGGTGGACGCCGCGCGGGAACGCGAGGCCGTGGTGCACTTCGACGGAGCCCGGCTGTGGGAGTGCGCCGTCCACTTCGGCCGGCCGCTGGACGAGATCGCCGGCCTGGCGGACAGCGTCTACGTGTCGTTCTACAAGTCGCTCGACGGCTTCGGCGGCGCGGCCCTCGCCGGTCCCGGGGCCCTGACGGCGGAGGCGAAGGCCTGGCGGCACCGGTACGGCGGCACCGCCTTCCAGCAGTTCCCGACCGCGCTGTCGGCCCTGATCGGTCTGGAACGGGAGCTGCCCCGACTGCCGGAGTACGTCACCCACGCGCGCGTGGTGGCCGCCGCGCTGCGCGAGGGCCTGGCCACGGCCGGGGTGCCGTGGGCACGCGTCCATCCCGAGGTGCCGCACACCCACGACTTCCAGGTGTGGCTGCCGTACGACGCGGAGACCCTCGCACAGGCGGCGATCCGCACCGCCGAGGAGACGGGGACCATGCTGTTCGCCAACGGCTGGGAGCAACAGGGCCCCGGCCTGGCGCTCACCGAGGTGTACGTGCGGGCGGCCGGCCTGGAGTGGACCCCCGACGACGTGCGGACGGCGGCCGCGGACTTCGTGACCCGGCTGACGGAGACGGCGACGACGGCGACCGGGACGGGTACGGCCGGGCGGTAGCGCCCGCGTCGGCGTCGGCGTCGGCGTCGGCGTCGGCGTCGGCGTCGGCGGGAGCCTCAGTCGAAGCGGATGTGCCGGAGCCCGACGCGCGCCTGCCGCAGCCGGGTGCGCAGCGGGCCCTCACGGTGGGGGCGCAGCTCCAGTCCCGCCAGGACGGCGATGCGGTCCGCCGTCTTCGGCACGGTGGCGCGGTCCGTCCACAGATGCTCGGCGAACTCCGGCTCGGCGAGCCGCTCCAGACAGTGGTCGAGCTGCTGCACGGCCCGACTCTCCCGGTGCGGGCCCGTTTTCCTCCCCGCGGCGGAACGCGGCAGGCGTCCGAGGCCGCGTTCACGCAGCCGCCTCAGCACCGTCTCCCGTTCGGCGAGGAGGGCGAAGTGGTGTACGCCGTGGCCGAGTTCGCGCAGCCGGCCGACCGTCTCGGCGAAGTGGCCGGAGTCCGTGACCGTCATCGGCGCGATCACGACGCCGTCGTGCCGGGTCAGGGCGAGGTCGAGGACCTCGACGACGCCCTGCCGCCAGGAGGTCAGATCCCGGAAGTCTCCCCGCAGTTCGGGCGGGAGCATGCGGCGCAGTCCGAATCCTGCGTGCTCCGGGTCGCAGACGACGCTGCCCGGGAGACGACGGTGTATCTCGTACGCGGTTTGTGTCTTACCGCCCCCGAAAGGGCCGTTGATCCACAGCAGCATGCGCCGACCCTACCGACGCCGGGGCCCCCGGTCAGCCGTGTCCGCCGGCCCGCACCAGTCCCGTCTCGTAGGCGAGGACCACCACCTGCACCCGGTCCCGCAGCCCCAGCTTGGTCAGGATGCGGCCCACGTGCGTCTTCACCGTCGCCTCCGACAGCACCAGCCGGGCCGCGATCTCGCCGTTGGACAGGCCCTGCGCGACCAGCACCATGACCTCCCGCTCCCGCTCGGTGAGCCGCTCCAGCGCCTTGTGCCGGGGCTGCTCGGCGGTGGACGGCAGCATGGGGGCGAAGCGGTCCAGGAGCCGGCGGGTGGTGGACGGCGCGACCACGGCGTCACCACTGTGCACCGCGCGGATCGCGGCGAGCAGTTCGCCCGGGGGCACGTCCTTGAGCATGAAGCCGGAGGCGCCCGCCTTCAGCCCGGAGAAGGCGTACTCGTCGAGGTCGAAGGTGGTCAGGATCAGCACCTTGGGCGGGTCTGTGTCCGCGCAGATCCGGCGGGTCGTCTCCACCCCGTCCAGCTTCGGCATCCGGACGTCCATGAGCACCACGTCGACGGCGGTGGCGCGCAGCACCTGGAGGGCCTCCACGCCGTCGCCCGCCTCCGCCACGACCTCCATGTCCGGCTGGGCGTCGAGCACCATCCGGAACCCGGTGCGCAGCAGCACCTGGTCGTCGACGAGCATCACGCGGATCGCCATCGGGTCCTCTTCCAGTCCGGTTCCAGGCCAGTGTTACAAGTGTCGACAAAGGGCGTGCGCGAGCGTCCGGGTGTCAGGGGCCGGGTTTGAGCGGCAGCAGGGCGCTGATGCGGAATCCTCCGCCCGGCCGCGGGCCCGCGTCCAGGGTGCCGCCGACCATGCCGACCCGCTCGCGCATGCCGATCAGACCGTGGCCCTGGCCGTCGAACCCGCCCTCCTCGTACAGCTCGTGCGGGGCGCCCTTGCCGTCGTCCTCGACCAGCAGGCCGAGACCGTCGTCGAAGTACACCAGGCGCACGCTGGCGCCCGTGTCGGGCCCGCCGTGCTTGCGGGTGTTGGTGAGCGCCTCCTGCACGATGCGGTACGCGGTGAGTTCGACACCGCTGGGCAGCGGACGCGGAGTGCCCTCGACCTTGAAGTCCACCGGCAGTCCGGACTCCCGGCACTGCTCGACGAGGTCCTCGATCTGCTGCACGTCGGGCTGCGGCACGTACTCGCCGGCCTCCTCGTGCTCGCCGGTGCGCAGCACACCGAGCAGGCGGCGCATCTCGGCGAGGGCCTGACGGCCGGTGGAGGAGATGGTCTCCAGGGCCTTCTTCGCCTGGTCGGGCGCGGCGTCGAGGACGTAGGCGGCGCCGTCGGCCTGGACCACCATCACCGACACGTTGTGGGCGACGACGTCGTGCAGTTCACGCGCTATGCGGGCGCGTTCGGCGGCTACCGCGACCTTGGCCTGCGCCTCGCGCTCCTTCTCCAGCCGGGCGGCGCGCTCCTCCAGCTGGGCGAAGTAGGCACGCCGGGTGCGCATGGAGTCGCCGAGCACCCAGGCGAGGGCGAAGGGCACGGTCTGGAATACCACCATGGCGATGTTGCCCGCCATGCTCACGTCCTCGAACGGCCAGCGCGCCTGCGCCACGGGTGCCGCGCACAGACCGGCGGCCAGCGCCAGCCGGGAGGCCCAGCGGGCGCCGCCGGTCGCGACCGTGTAGACGATCACCAGCAGCGCGAAGTCGGCGGGCATCGTCGCCACGTCGAGGACCACCTGGAGCACGCTCACCACGACGGCCAGGACCAGCATCCGCTCCGGCATCCGCCGGCGCAGCGCCACGACCAGCGACAGCAGCAGCATGACCGGCACGGTGAGAGCCGGCAGATCGGTCCCCTTGGTCTCCTGCGCGCTCGCTCCGCCCAGCACCGAAATCCCGAACAGGACCACGGCCCAGAAGCCGTCGACCCCTGTCGGGTGCCTGCGGAGAAAATCATAGAGGCGCTGCACGTAACCCAGCGTAGGGAAGCAAAATGCGTGCAGGGGTCAACCGGAGGGCCGATCCCCGGTCGGCACGCGTACTCCGCAAGGTGGAGGTCCGGCATATCCGCGCCCTTAACCTGGCCCCGTGACAGCGACGACGAGCGGGTGGCGCGGGTGGCGGGCGGCGGCCCGGACCGCCCTGTACGGGCCGGGCGGCTTCTACCGTCGGCCGGAGGGCCCCGCCGGGCACTTCCGTACGTCGGTGCACGCCTCACCGCTGTTCGCGGGGGCCGTGGCCCGGCTGCTGTGCCGGGTCGACGAGGCGCTGGGGCGGCCCGCGGTGCTCGACTTCGTGGACGTGGGGGCGGGCCGGGGCGAACTGGTCACGGGCGTGCTCGCCGCGCTGCCCGCCGAGGTGGCGGCGCGCGTGCGGGCGTACGCCGTCGAACTCGCCGACCGTCCCGGCGGACTCGACCGCGGCATCGAGTGGCGGACCGAGCCCCCGGAACGGATCACCGGACTGCTGTTCGCCAACGAGTGGCTGGACAACGTGCCCCTGGAGGTCGCCGAGGTGGACCCGGCGGGCGTCTTGCGCCTGGTGCTGGTACGGGAGGACGGCACGGAACGGCTCGGGGCGCCGGTCACGGGTCCGGAGGCCGAGTGGCTGGCCCGGTGGTGGTCGTTGCCGGCCGGGGAGGGGCTGCGGGCGGAGATCGGGCTGTCCCGGGACGTGGCGTGGGCGTCGGCGGTCGGGACGCTCGAGCGGGGGCTCGCCGTCGCCGTGGACTACGCGCACTCGGCGGACGCGCGCCCGCCGTTCGGAACCCTCACGGGCTTCCGGGAAGGGCGGGAGACGACGCCCGTACCGGACGGGTCGTGCGACATCACCGCGCACGTCGCCCTCGACTCCTGCGCGGCGGCCTGCGCGCTCCCCGGCGCCCGCCTGCTCCCCCAGCGGGCGGCCCTGCGCTCCCTGGGCCTCACCGGCGCGCGCCCCCCGCTCACGCTGGCGTCCGCCGACCCCGTCGGCTACGTACGCGCCCTCGCGGGCGCCTCCCAGGCCGCCGAACTCGTCGCGACGGGCGGGCTCGGCGACTTCGGGTGGCTGCTGCAGCCCGTGGGCATCCCGGACGTCCTCGCGGGCTGACCCCGGGCTGTCAGCCGCTCGCCGGCTCCTCGTCAGCCACTTGTACGTGTCGGCTGCTCGCCGGCTACTTGTCGATGTCTCCCACCACGAAGAACATCGACCCCAGGATCGCCACCATGTCCGAGACCAGCGTCCCCGGCAGCAGTTCGGTGAGCGCCTGGATGTTGTTGTACGACGCCGAGCGCAGCTTCAGCCGGTACGGCGTCTTCTCGCCCTTGCTGACCAGGTAGTACCCGTTGATGCCGAGCGGGTTCTCGGTCCACGCGTAGGTGTGCCCCTCGGGGGCCTTGAGGACCTTCGGGAGCCGCTGGTTGACCGGCCCCGGCGGCAGGTCGGCGAGCCGGTCGAGGCAGGCGTCGGCGAGGTCGAGGGAGCTGTAGGTCTGCTCCAGGAGGCACTCGAAGCGGGCGAGGCAGTCGCCCTCCTCACGGGTCACGACCTTCAGGACGTCCCCCAGTTCGCCGTAGGCGAGATACGGCTCGTCGCGGCGCAGGTCGAAGTCGACGCCCGAGGCACGGGCGATCGGCCCGCTCACGCCGTACGCGTGCACGACGTCCGCGGAGAGGACGCCCACCCCGCGGGTGCGGCCCCGGAAGATCTCGTTGCCGAGCACCAGGTCGTCGAAGCGGTCCATGCGGGAGCGCACGTCGGCGACGGCGGCCCGCGCGCGCGTGGTCCATCCCGCCGGAAGGTCCTCCTTGAGGCCGCCCACGCGGTTGAACATGTAGTGCATGCGGCCGCCGGAGACCTCCTCCATGACGTGCTGGAGCTCCTCGCGCTCGTGGAAGGCGTAGAAGATCGGCGTGATGCCGCCGAGTTCCAGCGGATAGGAACCGAGGAACATCAGGTGGTTGAGCACCCGGTTCAGCTCCGCGAGCAGCGTGCGCAGCCACACCGCGCGCTCGGGGACCTCCATGCCGAGCATCCGCTCCACCCCGAGGACCACGCCCAGCTCGTTGGAGAACGCCGACAGCCAGTCGTGGCGGTTGGCCAGCATGATGATCTGGCGGTAGTCACGCGCCTCGAACAGCTTCTCCGCGCCCCGGTGCATATAGCCGATCACGGGCTCCGCGCGGTTGATGAGCTCGCCGTCCAGGACGAGCTTCAGCCGCAGCACGCCGTGCGTGGACGGATGCTGGGGCCCGATGTTGAGCACCATGTCGGTGCTCTCCGCGGCGCCGCCGATGCCGACCGTGGTCTCCGTCGTAGGAGTCATGACCACAGTCTCCCCCACGCACGCAGGGGCCTGCGCACGCCGGGGCCTACGTACGCTGGGGCCATGGAGACGGGGAACCCGCACGACACGGGGACAGCGGTGGAGCCGGTGGGCCCCGGCGACGGACCGCAGTGGATCGCGCTGCCACCGGGGCTGTTGAAGCTGCGCCGGCTGATGCTCGTGGTGTGGCTGGGGCTGCTCGCCCTGGCCGCCGGGCTGGTCCCGGGGCTGCTGGCCGGGCCCGGCTGGGCCGGCTTCGCCGTGCTGCCGCTGGCCGTGCTGGCCTGGGGCTGGGTGATGCTGGAGCGCAACTGGCGCTCCTGGCGGTACGCCGAGCGCGCCGACGACCTGCTGATCAGCCGGGGCGTCCTGTGGCGCCAGGAGACGATCGTGCCGTACGGGCGGATGCAGCTGGTCGAGGTCACCTCCGGTCCCGTCGAACGGCACTTCGGGCTGGCCAGCGTGCAGCTGCACACCGCGGCCGCGGCGACCGACGCCACCATCCCCGGTCTCGACCCGGCCGAGGCCGAGCGGCTGCGCGACCGGCTCACGGAGCTGGGCGAGGCCCGATCGGCGGGGCTGTGACGGCCCCGGAGGTCCACGAGGACGTACGCGAGCGGCGCCCGGTGATCGAGCGCCGCCTGCACCCCGTCACGCCGCTCAGGCGGGCGTGGGCGCCCATAGCGGTCGTCATCGGGTGGGCGCTGCACGACCCGGACCAGGCGCAGCGTCAGCTGACCCGGCTGACCACGACGACCCTGCTGGTCGGTCTCGGTGTCCTCATCCCGGCCGCCGCCCTCTACGGCTTCCTGACCTGGTGGTTCACCCACTTCGCGGTGACCGACAGCGAACTGCGCATCCGCACCGGGCTGTTGTTCCGCCGCACCGCGCACATCCGGCTGGAGCGGATCCAGGCCATCGACGTCACCCAGCCGCTGCTCGCGCGGGTCGCGGGTGTGTCGAAACTCAGAATCGACGTCATCGGAACCGACAAGAAGGACGAACTGGCCTTCCTGGGTGCCGACCACGCCCGCGCGCTGCGCGCCGAACTGCTCGCACGGGCGGCGGGTTTCGCACCCGAGACGGCGCACGAGGTGGGCGAGGCGCCGTCCCGTCAGCTGTTGCGCGTGCCACCCGGCGTCCTCGCCCTCTCTCTCGCACTGACCGGCGGGACCTGGGTCTGGCTGATCGCCGCCCTCGCCGTGGTGCCGCTGCTGTGGATGGCCGCCCACAACCTGTGGACGGTCCTCGCCGTCGCCGTACCGCTGTTCGGCGCGGCGGGCGCGAGCAGCGTCGGCCGGTTCGTCACCGAGTACGACTGGACCCTGGGCGAGTCGCCCGACGGGCTGCGGATCGACCACGGACTGCTGGACCGGGCGCACGAGACGGTGCCGCCGGGACGGGTGCAGACCGTGCGGATCGTGGAGCCGCTGCTGTGGCGGCGACGGGGCTGGGTACGGGTCGAACTCGACGTGGCCGGCTCGTCCAACTCCCTGCTGCTGCCGGTCGCTCCGCGCGAGATCGCCGAGTCCGTCGTCGCACGCGTGCTCCCCGGCGTCCATGTGCCCTCGCACGCGGAACTGTCCCGGCCGCCGCGGCGCGCCCGGTGGTGCGTGCCGGTGTGGTGGCGCGGCTACGGGCTCGCCGTCACCGACACCGTGTTCGCCGCGCGGCACGGTTTGTTGAGCCGGACCGTCGCCCTGGTGCCGCACGCCAAGGTGCAGAGCGTACGGCTGGCCCAGGGACCCTGGCAGCGCGCCCGGGGCGTCGCGGACGTCCATGTGGACACCGGGGCCGACAAGTCCGTGACGGCCCGGCTCCGGGACGCCGACGAGGCGGCGGAGCTGCTGCGGGCCCAGGCGGAACGCTCCCGGACCGGCCGCAGGGACGCCCGCCCGGACCGCTGGATGGCCTGACCCCGGAACCTCGAAAGCGCGTGCGGTGCTTCAGGAGACCGCGCTGCGCAGTCCCTCGGCGCCGGCCGCGTCGGCTGTGCCGCCCGGGTCGGCCGGGCCGTCCGTACCGTCCGGGCCGGCCCCTTCGGGCTCGTCGTGCGCCGTCAGATCGATGACCTGGCCGACGGCCCGTGCGTCCTCACCGGCCGGCTCGAACCCGGCGCCGTCCTCGGTCCTGTGCAGGGCCAGGACCTCCTGTCCGACGACATCGGCGAGGTCCTCGTTCTGGACGCCCTCCCGGCCTGGCTCCTCGTCTTTCTGCGTACCGAAGAAGTCGAACCCGCCGTCGGTCACCGGACGCCGCACAGGCTCCGTCGGCGGTACGACCGCGACCGCGGTCGGCACGGTGAAGTGCCCGGAGGGCCGCACCGAGCGGCCGGGCGGGACCGGCGGCGCCGACTGCTCGGGCTGGGACGGCTCCTCGGGCGCGGTGCCGGTGTCGGTGTCGGTGCCCGGGTCCGAGGAGGCCACGCGCTCGTGCTCGCCGACCGCTCCCGGCTGCCCCTCCGTCCCGTCCCTCTGCGGCTGCCCCGGCTTCCGCCTCCTCGCGGGCCCGGGGCCGTCGCCCTGGGGAAAGTCGTCCTCGGAGGCGTCGCTCTCGGAGGCGTCGCCCTCGGGCGTGTCGTGGTGCTCCTCCGGTGCGTCGTCGCCGAACCGGGCCAGCGCCGCCTCGGCCCGCAGGAACAGCTTGGAGCCCTCGGGCGAGAAGACCGAAGGAACCGTCGGCTCCGCCCCGGCCGCTTCCGCCCCGACCACTTCCTCCACCGCGGCCCCGCCCGCGGTTCCGTCCTCGCTCCTGGCCGCCGGCACGGACGCCGTCCTGGCGGTCTCGTCACCGGACCGCGCCGAAGGACCCGCCGGCAACGCACGGGCCGGGACCGCCGCCTCTATCTCGAGCACCCGGCGCTCCTCCAGAACGCTCGCCCGCTCGGTCTCCGCGGCGGCGTACCGCCGGAGCAGTGCCGCGTGCTCGTTGCGCAGCCCGGCCAGCTCCGCGCGCTTGGCGCGCAGCCGCTGCTCCAGCTTGACGCGCAGTTCGCGCGACTCCTCGAGGTCGGCCTCCAGTTCGGCGACCCGCTCCTCGAACCGCCACTCGTCACCGGCCCGCGCGCGCGTGAGGTCGGCGACCTGCTTGCCGGCCAGGATGTCCCAGTGCCGCATGACGACCGCACCGATGATCGCCGTGACCGCCGCCGCGGCGGCCAGGAGGCGAAGCGTCATCGGTTGTGTGAACACCCAGGGCCCCAGGGCGCAGACGAGGGAGACGCCTGCGATCGCCGACGGGGGCAGCATCCTGTGCAGGGGCGGGGAATGGCGGTGACGTCCACGTGGCATGGCCAGAAACTTACCGCGCGTAGGCGAATGGTGGAGCCCCGCCCCGTAAAAACAAAGCCACACCGAGGCTTTCACAGGGCGTCAGGGAACTACGCCGAACCGTGAATAGACCCGGCCCGCGAATATGCAAGATCATTTTCACGGCGGGGGCGGGTTACCGCTTTCCGGGAAGACCGATGAGATCCGCTGAGGAAATGCCGGACGGGGGAACGGGCCCCGCTCCTTCCGGGCCTTCCGGGCCCTCCGGGTCCGGGTCCGGTTCCGGTTCCGGGTCTCCAGGGGCCAGGCCCCGGGTCCGGGTCTCCCGGGCCGCGCCCGGGGCATACGCTGAACATATGAGCAGCAGCAGCGGACATCTCCACGTCGCGGGCCTTCCCCACTGGGACCGCTGCGCGGTCATGGGCGTGGTGAACGTGACCCCCGACTCCTTCTCCGACGGTGGCCGCTGGTTCGACACGACGACCGCCGTCAAGCACGGCCTCGACCTGGTCGCCCAGGGCGCCGACCTGATAGACGTCGGCGGCGAGTCCACCCGCCCCGGGGCCACCCGCGTCGACGAAACCGAGGAACTCAAGCGCGTCATCCCCGTGGTCCGCGGCCTCGCCGCCGAGGGCGTCACGATCTCCGTCGACACCATGCGCGCCTCGGTCGCCGAACAGTCCCTCACGGCCGGCGCCGCGCTCGTCAACGACGTGAGCGGCGGTCTCGCCGACCCCGACATGCTCCGCGTCGTCGCCGCCGCCGGCGCCCCCTTCGTCGTCATGCACTGGCGCGGCCTGCTGGAGGGCGGCAACGTCAAGGGCGCGTACGACGACATCGTCACCGAGGTCGTCGACGAGCTCCACGCGCGCGTGGCGGCGGTGCTGGAGGGCGGCATCGCGGCCGACCGCGTGATCGTCGACCCCGGACTCGGCTTCTCCAAGGACACCGGCCACGACCTCGCCCTCCTCGCCCGGCTCGACCGTCTGCGGGCGCTCGGTCACCCGCTGCTCGTGGCCGCGTCCCGCAAGCGGTTCCTCGGCCAGGTCCTGGCCGGGCCCGACGGCACGCCCCCGCCCGCCCGGGAACGTGACGCGGCCACCGCCGCCGTCTCCGCCCTCGCCGCGCAGGGCGGCGCCTGGGCGGTCCGCGTGCACGAGGTGCGCGCCACCGCGGACGCCGTACGGGTCGTACGCGCCGTCGAACAGGCGCGCACCCCGGACGGCACGCGCTCCGAACCCGCCCCGCACGGTGCGGAAGGAGCCCGGTGAGCGCGCCGCACACCGACGTCGAGCAGGTCGAGGCCACCAACGCCGCCTTCTACGAGGCACTCGAGCAGGGTGACTTCGAAGAGGTGGCGTCACTCTGGCTCACCCCGGCCGACCTGGGCGTCGACGAGACCTACCACGACCCGGCGGACACCGGGGTGGTCTCCTGCGTGCACCCCGGCTGGCCGGTGCTCACCGGCCGCGGCGAGGTGCTCCGGTCGTACGCCCTGATCATGGCGAACACCGACTACATCCAGTTCTTCCTCACCGACGTGCACGTCTCCGTCACCGGCGACACCGCCCTGGTGACCTGCACCGAGAACATCCTCAGCGGCGGTCCCGCGCCGAGGGCGGGCGAGGAGCTCGGCCCCCTGGTCGGCCAGCTGGTCGTCGCCACCAACATCTACCGGCGCACCCCCGCGGGCTGGAAGCTCTGGTCCCACCACGCCTCCCCCGTCCTCGCCGAGAACGGCGAGGACGAGTCCACCGACGACACCGACGACACCGACACCCCCGACGACACCGGCTTCCCCGCCTGAGGCCCGCCCGGAGGGAAACGCAGGATGAATCCTCCCGTACCGGTCCGGGCCGGCGCCCCCTCGGGGCCGGCCCTGCCGGTGCCCGCGGGTAGATTCGACCGGGGCAGGAGGTGCCGCCCGCACGGCGCCGACCGGCCGGACCGACGAACTGACCGGCCGACCGACCAACCGGCCAACCGACTACAGGAGTGGATTCGTGTGGATCGTGTCGCGCTGCACGGCCTGAAGGCCCGTGGGCACCACGGTGTGTTCCCCAAGGAACGCGAGGAGGGCCAGACCTTCGTCGTCGACCTCGTCCTCGGCCTGGACACCCGGCCGGCCGCGACCGACGACGACCTGACGAAGACCGTGCACTACGGAATCGTGGCGGAGGAGGTCGTGGCGGTCGTCGAGGGCGAACCGGTGAACCTCATCGAGACGCTCGCCGAGCGCATCGCCCGGGTCTGCCTCGAGCACGACATGGTCCAGGAGGTCGAGGTCCGCGTCCACAAGCCGGACGCGCCGATCACCGTACCCTTCGACGACGTGACCGTCACCATCACCCGGAGCCGCGTATGACCAGGCCTTCCGCCCAGGGCCACACCGACCCGACCGTTCAGCCGGTCCCCGCCTCCGTGACGGAGCGGGTCGACGCCGCCGACAGCACCCTGCAGAACCCGAAGCGGGCGGTGGTCGCCCTCGGCGCCAACCTCGGCAACCGGCTGGAGACCCTCCAGGGTGCCGTCGACGCCCTGGAGGACACCCCGGGCGTCCGCGTCAAAGCGGTGTCCCCCGTGTACGAGACGGAGCCGTGGGGCGTCGAGCCCGGCAGCCAGCCCTCGTACTTCAACGCCGTCGTGGTCCTGAAGACCACCCTCCCCCCGTCCTCCCTGCTGGAGCGGGCGCACGCGGTCGAGGAGGCCTTCCACCGGGTCCGCGACGAGCGCTGGGGCCCGCGCACCCTGGACGTGGACATCGTCGCCTACGCGGACCTCCTGTCCGACGACCCGCGGCTGACCCTTCCCCATCCCCGTGCCCACGAGCGCGCCTTCGTCCTGGCCCCCTGGCACGACGTCGACCCCGAGGCCGTCCTCCCCGGACGCGGCCCCGTCGCCGCCCTGCTGGACGCGGTCGGCCGAGAAGGCGTCATTCCCCGGACCGACCTGGAACTCCGGCTGCCCGAGTAGCCGTTAAGGTCGACACGACCGCATTCCGGGGCACCGGGGAAACCGAAGGGACACCGTGAGAGAGCTGCGCATCAGGGTGCTGGCCGGCGTCTTCGTCGTGGCCGGGATCCTGTCCTGGGCCGTCGCCCGCCTCTGGAACTCCTTCGGCACGCTGCCGAGCGTCCCGGTGGCCGCGCCCATCGTCCTCGCCCTGATCGCCGTGGTCCTCACGGCCACGGCGCTCTCTCTCCGCACCCGTCTCAAGGCCCAGCGCGAGCGCCGTCCCGAAGCCAAGGGCGTCGACCCCATGATGGCGGCCCGCGCGGTCGTCTTCGGCCAGGCCAGCGCCCTGGTCGCCGCCCTGGTCGCCGGGATGTACGGCGGCACCGGCGTCTTCCTCCTGGAGTCCCTCGACGTCCCGGCCCGCCGCGACCAGGCCATCTACGCCGGCGCCTCGGTCCTGGCGGGGATCGGCGTCATAGCGGCCGCCATCTTCCTGGAGCGGGTCTGCAAGCTCCCGGAGGACGACGAGGACCACCACAACGGCAGGGGCACGGCCCCGGCGGCCTGAGACGCGTTCCGGGGCCCGGTGACGGTGACAGGGGCCGCGGTTCCGGGGGCCAGGACCGCTCCCGAGCGGCTCCTGCCCCCGGTCAGCGCGCCATGATCAGGCTCATCGCCTCGTTGCGCGTCGCCGCGTCCCGCAGCTGGCCGCGCACGGCCGACGTGAGGGTCTTCGCGCCGGGCTTGCGGATGCCCCGCATCGACATGCACATGTGCTCGCACTCCACGACCACGATCACTCCGCGCGGCTCCAGAATCTCCATCAGGGAGTCCGCGATCTGGGTGGTGAGCCGTTCCTGCACCTGCGGTCGCCGGGCGTAGACGTCCACGAGCCGGGCCAGCTTCGACAACCCCGTGATCTTGCCGCTGGTGGCCGGGATGTAGCCGACGTGGGCCACGCCGCGGAACGGCACCAGGTGGTGCTCACACGTCGAGTACACCTCGATGTCCTTCACGAGCACCATCTCGTCGTGCCCGATGTCGAACGTGGTCGTCAGCACGTCCTCGGGCTTCTGCCACAGGCCGGCGAATATCTCCTTGTACGCCCGTGCCACCCGGGCCGGGGTCTCCTGCAGCCCCTCCCGGTCGGGGTCCTCACCGACCGCGATCAGCAGCTCGCGTACGGCGTTCTCGGCTCGCTTCTCGTCGAACTCGCCGAAGGTGAAATCGCCGTCCAGCGTCACGGGGTCGGTCATGTGGTGCCTCGTTCCTGTGCCTGCGCGCGTCAGGGGTGCGCGTCCGACTGCGGATACACAAAAGCCGCGCCCCCAGGCTAGAACCTGGGGGCGCGGCGTTCATTCCGGGCCCGGCGGGGTCACCGGGAGAGCCGGTCAGCTCTCGGGGCGGTCCTCCGGGGTCCGCTCGGGCGCCGGCGCGGGTTCCGCGGCGGTGCTCTTCACGGTGGAGATGGCCGGCGTCGCGCCGTTCGCCCCGTTGGTCAGTGCCAGCTCCTTGGGGGAGAGCACCGGCGGGCGGGTGGACGGCGTACGGCGGGAGGAGCCGGTCCAGGCGGGCCTGGGCGGGCGCTTGACGATCGGCGCGAAGATCTCGGCGATCTCCTCCTTGCCCAGCGTCTCCCGCTCCAGGAGGGCGAGGACCAGGTTGTCGAGCACGTCGCGGTTCTCGACCAGGATCTCCCACGCCTCGTTGTGCGCGGTCTCGATGAGCTTCTTGACCTCTTCGTCGACCAGCGCGGCGATCTCTTCCGAGTAGTCGCGCTGGTGAGCCATCTCACGTCCGAGGAACGGTTCGGAGTTGTCGCCACCGAACTTGATCGCGCCGAGACGCTCGGTCATGCCGTACTGCGTGACCATCGCGCGGGCCAGGCCGGTGGCCTTCTCGATGTCGTTGGCCGCACCGGTCGTCGGGTCGTGGAAGACGAGTTCCTCGGCCGCCCGGCCGCCCAGCATGTAGGCCAGCTGGTCCAGCATCTCGTTGCGCGTGGTCGAGTACTTGTCCTCGTCCGGCAGCACCATCGTGTAGCCGAGGGCACGGCCTCTGGAGAGGATCGTGATCTTGTGGACGGGGTCGGAGTTCGGTGAGGCCGCCGCGACCAGGGCGTGTCCGCCCTCGTGGTACGCGGTGATCTTCTTCTCCTTGTCCGACATGATCCGGCTCCGCTTCTGCGGGCCCGCGACCACACGGTCGATCGCCTCGTCCAGCATGTGGTTGTCGACCAGCTTCTGATCGCTGCGCGCGGTCAGCAGCGCGGCCTCGTTCAGCACGTTGGCCAGGTCGGCACCGGTCATGCCGGGGGTGCGGCGGGCGACGGCCGCCAGGTCGACGTCCGGAGCGACCGGCTTGCCCTTCTGGTGGACCTTGAGGATCTCCAGCCGGCCCTGCATGTCCGGGCGGTCGACCGCGATCTGGCGGTCGAAGCGGCCGGGGCGCAGGAGGGCCGGGTCGAGGATGTCCGGGCGGTTCGTGGCGGCGATGAGGATCACGCCGCCCTTGACGTCGAAGCCGTCCATCTCGACGAGGAGCTGGTTCAGGGTCTGCTCGCGCTCGTCGTGACCACCGCCGAGGCCGGCGCCGCGGTGGCGGCCGACCGCGTCGATCTCGTCGACGAAGACGATCGCCGGGGCGTTGGCCTTGGCCTGCTCGAACAGGTCACGGACCCGGGAGGCACCGACACCGACGAACATCTCGACGAAGTCGGAACCGGAGATCGAGTAGAAGGGGACTCCGGCCTCGCCCGCGACGGCACGCGCGAGCAGGGTCTTGCCGGTTCCGGGCGGGCCGTACAGCAGCACGCCCTTGGGGATCTTCGCCCCGACGGCCTGGAACTTCGCCGGCTCCTGCAGGAACTCCTTGATCTCGTGGAGTTCCTCGACCGCCTCGTCCGAGCCCGCGACGTCGGCGAACGTCGTCTTCGGAGTGTCCTTGGTGATGAGCTTCGCCTTGGACTTCCCGAACTGCATGACGCGGGAGCCGCCGCCCTGCATCTGGTTCATCAGGAACAGGAAGACCACGACGATGAGGACGAAGGGCAGCAGCGACAGCAGAATGCTGACGAACGGGTTCTGCTTGGACGGCGAAACCGTGTAGCCGTCCGGGATCTGCTTGTTCTGGTACTTGTCCTGCAGCGTGTTGGCGATGGTGACGCCCTGGTCACCGATGTAGCTCGCCTGGATCTTCGAGCTGTCCTTGATCTTCTCACCGGACTTGAGCTCGACCTTGATGATCTGCTCGTCGCCGGTGGTCAGCTTGGCCGACTCGACTTTGTTCTGGTTGATCGCCTGGACCACCTGGCCGGTGTCCACCGTCTTGTAGCCGCCGGACGAGCCGACGACCTGCATCAACACGACCACGGCGAGGACGGCCAGCACGATCCACATGACCGGCCCACGGAAGTATCGCTTCACGTCCATCCATACGGAGCGGTGCCGCCCCGTCCCTCCTGCCATAGTGAGTTTGATAAAGACTGTTCTTCGGACGGTACCCCAGCATCGCCCGCCGAAGCTGCGTGGGACTGCTGGCAATCGCGTCCACGCATGCTCCAACGGAGCGGAACCCGCCGGGGTTCCCGATCACATACGGCGCTCTGGGCCGGGTGGCTCAGCCGCCGTAGACGTGAGGCGCGAGCGTACCGACGAACGGGAGGTTGCGGTACTTCTCGGCGTAGTCGAGGCCGTATCCGACGACGAACTCGTTGGGAATGTCGAAACCGACCCATTCCACATCGATGTTGACCTTGGCGGCCTCGGGCTTGCGCAGCAGTGTGCACACCTTGAGGGAGGCGGGCTCGCGCGAGCCGAGGTTCGAGATCAGCCACGACAGGGTCAGGCCGGAGTCGATGATGTCCTCGACGATCAGGACGTGCTTGCCCTTGATGTCGGTGTCGAGGTCCTTGAGGATCCGCACCACACCGGAGGACTGGGTGCCCGCCCCGTACGAGGATACGGCCATCCAGTCCATGGTGACGGGGGTGGACAGCGCTCGGGCGAGGTCGGCCATGACCATCACGGCGCCCTTGAGGACTCCGACGATCAGCAGTTCCTTGCCCGCGTACTCCGCGTCGATCTTCGCGGCCAGCTCAGCCAGCTTGGCGTCGATCTCTTCCTTGTTGATGAGCACCTTCTCGAGGTCGGCACCCATGTCTTTCGCGTCCACCCGCATCACTTTCGGTCGTCCCAGCGGCTGTCCCGTACCGTCCGCGGCTCTGCCGAGGGCACGTTTTTCAGCCTTGCCGAATCACCAGTCTGCCACCCTGGCGACGGGCGACGACCCGACCGGGCAGATTGATGGCCCCCTGGCCGCGCCAGCCGGTGATCAGCCGGTCGACCTCCTCGATGTGCCGGGCGAACAGCGAACCGGCCGGAGCTCCCGCGTCGATGGCGGCGCGGCGCAGCACCCGGCGGCGCACGGCGGGCGGAAGGGCGTAGAGCCCGGCGCATTCCAGGCGGCCGTCCGCGTCGCGGACGCCGGCCTCGGCCCGGCCGGCCCAGGCGTCGAGGGCGTCGGCGTCGTCGCGGGAGAGCTGGGCCGTCCGGGCGAGCGCCTCGACGACGCCCTTGCCGAGCGCCTTCTCCAGGGCGGGCAGGCCCTCGTGGCGCAGCCGGGAACGGGTGTAGGTGGGGTCGGTGTTGTGCGGGTCGTCCCAGACGGGGAGGGACTGGACCAGGCAGGCCTTACGGGCCGTCTGCCGGTCGAGCCGGAGGAACGGCCTGCGGTAACGGCCGGCGGCCCCCGAGACCGCGGCCATTCCGGACAGGGAACGGATGCCGGAGCCGCGGGCGAGACCCAGCAGGACGGTTTCCGCCTGGTCGTCGCGGGTGTGCCCGAGCAGGACGGCGGCGGCCCCGTGCCGTTCGGCCGCGGCGTCGAGGGCGGCGTAGCGGGCGTCCCGGGCGGCCGCCTCCGGTCCGCCCTCGCGGCCGACGGTGACGGCGACGGACTCGACGGGTGCGAGGCCCAGTTCGCGCAGGCGCAGGGTCACTTCGGCGGCGCGCAGATCGGAGCCGGCCTGGAGGCCGTGGTCGACGGTGACGCCGCCGGCCCGCAGGCCCAGCCGTGGGGCCTCGAAGGCGAGGGCGGAGGCGAGGGCCATGGAGTCGGCGCCGCCGGAGCAGGCCACGAGCACGAGGGGGGACGACTCTCGGTCGTGCGGGGGGTCGTGCGGGGTGCGGCCGGTGTCGTCGGGGGTTCGGTTGTGTTCGTCGAGGATGTCGTGGAGTACGCGGCGCACCGCCAGGCGTATCGCCGCGACCGCAGGATGGGGACCCATGTCCGGTTCCCTTCATGAAGTTGTCAGGGGGCGTGGGCTCGAGTCGGTCACTCAGAGTGTGTAGATGGTGACAGAGCCGGGCCGTTACCCGAGCATTGCACGCCTACTCTTCGCTCACGGTCCCTCGGACGGGTGATTACCGGGTCATCCGCCTGCCTCGGCCGGATCGGCTCCATCGGCTCCATCGGCTCCATGGTGGACGCGCGCCCGCTTCACGCCGGCCGCGCGCCGGGGTCACGACTGCCGGGTTCACGACTCGGGTTTGCGGTGCACGCGCGTGATCCATTCCGCCGGTTCGGCGATCTCCGCCTTGGTGGGGAGGGTGTTGGGCGAGGTCCACACCCGGTTGAAGCCGTCCATGCCCACCTCGTCGACGACCGCGCGGACGAAGCGTTCGCCGTCGCGGTACTGGCGGAGTTTGGCGTCCAGGCCGAGCAGTTTGCGCAGCGCCAGGTCCAGGCGGGAGGCGCCCTTCGCACGGCGCTGCTGGAACTTCTCGCGGATCTCGGCGACGCTCGGCACGACCTCGGGTCCGACGCCGTCCATCACGAAGTCGGCGTGCCCCTCCAGCAGGGACATCACCGCCGTGAGGCGGCCGAGGATCTCCCGCTGGGCGGGGGTCTGCACGAGTTCGACCAGCGAGCGTCCCTCGTCGGCCGCCTCGCCCTCCTCGCCCTCGGGGCGGCCTCCGGCGAAGGACTGGACGGCCTGGCGGACGCGCTCCAGAACGGTCATCGGGTCGACGTCGGTCTCCGCCAGGAACGACTGGATCTCGCCCTCCAGGTGGTCGCGCAGCCAGGGCACGGCGGAGAACTGGGTGCGGTGCGTCTCCTCGTGCAGGCACACCCACAGCCGGAAGTCGTGCGGGTGCACGTCGAGCTCGCGTTCGACATGGACGATGTTGGGGGCGACGAGCAGCAGCCGGCCGCCGCCGTTCGGGGCGTCGGCGGGGCCACCGGCCGGCAGGTCGCGGGTGGCGGGGGCGAAGGTCTCGTACTGGCCGAGGACGCGCGAGGCCAGGAAGGACAGCAGCATGCCCAGTTCGACGCCGGTGACCTTGCCGCCGACGGTGCCGAGGAGCACCCCTCCGGGGGAACTGCCGCGCCGTTCCTGCATCTTGTCGAGCAGCGGTTTGAGGAGTTCGCGGAAACCGGCGACGTTGGCCCGCACCCAGCCCGGACGGTCGACGACGAGGACCGGGGTGTCGTGGATCTCCTCGGTGCCCAGCCGGGTGAATCCCCGGACGTGCTCCTCGGACGCCTTCGCGTGCCGGCGCAGTTCCGAGACGACGGCCCTGGCGTCGTCCCGGCTCACATCGGGGCCCGGCCGCATGAGCCGGGTCGCGGTCGCGACCGCGAGATCCCAGTCGACCATCCCGGAAGAGGCAGCACCACCGAAACTCGTCATGTTGCAACGGTACGTGAGTACGGCGGTGCGGGGCAGGGCGAAGAAGGCTGCCGTCCCGGCCGCCCCGCGGGTCACCGGCAGCCGCACGCCGCCAGGGCCGTGGCCGCCTTGTCCAGGGCCGTCTGGGCCGCCGTGGGACCGCTGGTGCCGGTCGCCAGGAAGGCGAAGGCGAGCAGTCGGCCCTCCTTGTCGACGACGGTGCCCGCCAGGGCGTTGACGCCGGTGAGGGTGCCCGTCTTGGCGCGGACGAGGCCGGCCGCCCCGTCGGCGTAGCGGCCGGTGAGGGTGCCGGTGAAACCCGCGACGGGCAGGCCGGTGAGGACGGACCGCAGTTCGGGGTGGGCGGGGTCGCCGGACTTCACGAGCAGCGCGGTGAGGAGGTCGGCGGTGAGCCGGTTGCCGCGGTCGAGTCCGCTGCCGTCCTTGAGCGCGACCCCTTCCAGGGGGACCCGGAGTTCGGCGAGCCGGGTGCGGAGGGCGGCGGCGGCGCCCGCGAAGTCGGCGCGTTCGCCGGTCGCGATCGCGGTCTGGCGGGCGAGGGCCTCGGCGAGGTCGTTGTCGCTGTTGGTGAGCATCCGTTCGACCAGGGTGGCGAGCGGGGGCGAGGACACCGTGGCGAGGGTGCCGGCGCGGGTCGTGGACTTCGACGGGCCGGGCGGCGTGGCCTTGATGCCGCGGTCCTCCAGGAACCCGGCGAACTTCCGCGCGGCGTCGGCCGCGGGGTCGGCGACGCGGTTCGCGGGGCCGCTCGCGGAGTCGTCGACACGGGCCTCGTCGGCCATCAGGGGGGTGACGGCGGCGAGGTTGGGGTTGACCCCGATCGGGTGCCTGTCGCCGCCCGCGTAGAGGGTGGTGTCGTAGGACAGGGTCACCTCGCGTACGCCGCGTTCGGCCAGGGCGGCGGCGGTCTGCTCGGCGAGGTCGCGCAGGCTCGCCGAGCCCGTGTCGTTCTTCTCCCGGGCGGTGAGGGTGGGGTCGCCACCGCCGACGAGGATGACCTCTTTCGTGTCGGGTTCGAAGGTGGTGCGGGTGGTCAGGCGGTGGTCGGGGCCCAGCGCGGTGAGTACCGCGGCGGCGGTGACGATCTTCGTGGTGGAGGCGGGGGTGAGCGCGTCGCCGGAGCCGTGGGCGTACAGCTTTCCGCCGGTGGACACGTCGACCACGGCGGCGGAGTGGCGGCCGAGCTCCGGGGCCTTCAGCAGCGGGGTGAGGGCGCCGGCGAGGGCCTTGCCGGCGGGCGCCGGCCGTACGGTGGTGGCACCGGCGTCGAGACCGGTGAGCACGGAGGGGGCGCTGGGGGCCGCCCGGGGGCCGCGGGGCGGCGTGCCGGCGTTGCCGCGGGTGCCGTCGTGATCTGTGCCACGCGCGGCCTCCAGGGCCACGGCCCGGTCCCGCTCGGCCGTACGCTGGCCTGTGGAGTCCCAGGGACCCGCGGCGGTCACCGCACCGGCGGCCAGTGCCGTCCCGGTGGCGGCCGCGACCACGGTGAACCGCCAGGTCTTCGACCAGGTGCCCGGCCAGGCCACCGGCCGTGCGATCCGCGGCCCGGCTGCCGTGGCGACACGCGCCAGACGCGGCCGTACGATCGCCGCGGCCCGTGCGAGACGCGGTCGTACGGCGTCCGCGACCCGCACCACATGCGGTCTCGCGGCCCGCCAAGGCCTCAGCTCTGGCACGACCACCAGCCCCTTTCGCGATCTCACACCTGCGTGAGGGACACTTAATCACCAGAACTATGTGCTGATCATGGAGGAGCGTCCGGTGGAGTTCGACGTCACGATCGAGATCCCGAAGGGTTCGCGGAACAAGTACGAGGTGGACCACGAGACGGGTCGGATCCGCTTGGACCGTCGACTCTTCACCTCGACCGCCTACCCGACCGACTACGGCTTCGTCGAGAACACCCTCGGCGAGGACGGCGACCCGCTGGACGCGCTGGTCATCCTCGACGAACCGACGTTCCCCGGCTGCCTGATCCGCTGCCGCGCGATCGGCATGTTCCGGATGACCGACGAGGCCGGCGGCGACGACAAGCTGCTGTGCGTCCCGTCGACGGACCCGCGCGTGGAGCACCTGCGCGACATCCACCACGTGTCGGAGTTCGACCGTCTGGAGATCCAGCACTTCTTCGAGGTCTACAAGGACCTGGAGCCGGGCAAGTCGGTGGAGGGCGCCAACTGGGTCGGCCGGACCGACGCCGAGATCGAGATCGAGCGGTCCTACAAGCGCTTCAAGGAGCAGGGCGGCCACTGAGCCCGCTCCCCACGAGACGCGCGACGGGGCGCACGCGGACGCGTGCGCCCCGTCGCGCGTCTCCGTGCGCATACTGGCCCCGGGGGCCCGGGTAACCGGGACCCATGGGGGAGGGCAGGTCCACGGACGGCGTCGTACAGGGAGCGCAACGCAGGTGAGGGACACGGAGGAGCGCAAGCCGCAGTCGGACGAGGCGAGGAGTGCCTTCAGCGCTCCCGTCGGGCTGACGACTCCGGCCGACCTGGAGTCGGCGACGACGTCGGAGTTCGCCGTTCCGGAGGGACTGGACTTGTCGCCGGTCGGCACGGAGTCCGAGACGACCTCCGAGTTCGTCCTCCCGGAGGGGCTGGACACCGTCCCGCAGCCGACCGAGGTGGAGGGGTCGGCGTTCAACCCGCCGAGCACGTACAGCGCCCAGCAGGGGCCGGCGGCGTTCACCCCGCCCAGCGGGGTACCGTCCGTCGCCCTGCACCGGGACGTGCCCTGGCAGGACCGGATGCGCACGATGCTGCGCATGCCGGTGACCGAGCGGCCGGCGCCGGAGCAGGTGCACCGGCCCGACGACACGGGGCCGGCCGTGCCGCGCGTACTCGACCTGACGCTGCGTATCGGGGAGTTGCTGCTGGCGGGCGGCGAGGGCGCGGAGGACGTGGAGGCGGCGATGTTCGCCGTCTGCCGCTCCTACGGCCTGGACCGCTGCGAACCGACCGTCACCTTCACCCTGCTGTCGATCTCCCATCAGCCGTCCCTGGTGGACGACCCGGTGACCGCGTCGCGCACGGTACGCCGTCGCGGCACCGACTACACCCGCCTCGCGGCCGTGTACCAGCTGGTGGACGACCTCAGCGACGACGAGACGCACATCTCCCTGGAGGAGTCCTACCGGCGTCTCGCGGAGATACGCCGTAACCGGCACCCCTACCCCGTCTGGGTGCTGAACGCGGCGAGCGGGCTGCTGGCGGGTTCGGCCTCGATGCTGGTGGGCGGTGGGTTCCTGGTGTTCGTCGCCGCCGCGGGCGGCGCGATGCTCGGCGACCGGCTGGCCTGGCTGTTCGCCGGGCGCGGGCTGCCGGAGTTCTACCAGTTCACGGCGGCCGCGATGCCGCCGGCCGCGATGGGTGTCGCGCTGACCCTGGCCCACGCAGACGTGAAGGCCTCGGCGGTGATCACGGGTGGACTGTTCGCCCTGCTGCCCGGACGGGCCCTCGTGGCGGGGGTGCAGGACGGTCTGACCGGCTTCTACATCACCGCCTCCGCGCGGCTCCTGGAGGTCCTGTACTTCTTCGTGGGCATCGTGACCGGCGTGCTGGTGGTGCTCTACTTCGGGGTCCAGCTGGGCGCCCAGCTGAGCCCCGACGCGGCGCTCGTCCTCACCGAGCGGCCGCTGTGGCAGATCGCCGCGTCGCTCGGGCTGTCGCTGGCCTTCGCGGTGCTGCTCCAGCAGGAGCGGTCCACGGTGCTGCTGGTCACCCTCAACGGCGGGGTCGCCTGGGTGGTGTACGGCGCGATGTACTACGTGGGCGACATCTCACCGGTGGCCTCCACGGCCGTGGCGGCGGGGCTCGTGGGGCTGTTCGGGCAGTTGCTGGCCCGGTACCGGTTCGCTTCGGCGCTGCCCTACACCACGGCGGCCATCGGGCCCCTGCTGCCCGGTTCCGCCACGTACTTCGGTCTGCTGGCGATCGCTCAGAACAAGGTGGACGCGGGGCTGGTGTCCCTCTCGAAGGCCGTGGCGCTCGCGCTGGCCATCGCGATCGGGGTGAACCTCGGTTCGGAGATCTCCCGGCTGTTCCTGCGGATCGGCTCCGCCGAGAAGCGCAGGGCGGCGAAGCGGACCCGCGGCTTCTGACGCCGGATGCCCGGGTCCTCGGGACCCGGGCATCCGGCGGTACTGCTCGGCGGTGCGGCTCAGTAGCCCCGGTTGTAGGGCTGCTGCTGGTTGTGGTCCGGGCCGTGGCCCTGAGGGTGCCCCTGGCCCTGGGGGTGCTGCCGGCCCTGGGGGTGCTGCTGGTCGAAGTACGGGTCGTAACCGCCCTGGCCGTTGCCGTACGGCGGCTGGGGCTGGGAACGCTGGGGCTGCTGCTGCGGGTGGCCCTGGTTGCCGTAGGGCGGCTGGGGCTGCCGGGCCCGCTGCGGCGGCTGACCGGCCGGGGTGATGCGGCGCAGCTGGGTCGTGGCGTCGTCCATGACCGGCGGCCGGTCGTACGGGGTCTGCTGGTCGTACTGGTCGTACTGCGGGGCGGCCGGGGCCTCGACGGCGGCGCGCTTCTTCTTGCCGCGTTCCCGCAGGTACTCGACGATGATCGGGACCACCGAGAGGAAGACGATCAGGATGAGGATCGACTCGACGTTGTTCTTGATGAAGGAGATCTGGCCCAGCCAGTAGCCGGCGACCGTGATGCCCACGCCCCAGGCGACGCCACCGATGACGTTGTACGTGAGGAACGTGCGGTACTTCATACGGCCGGCGCCGGCCGTGATGGGGGCGAAGGTGCGCACGATCGGCACGAAACGGGCCAGGACGATCGCCTTGGGGCCGTACTTCTCCATGAACTCGTGGGCCTTCTCCAGGTTCTCCTGTTTGAAGAGCTTGGAGTTGGGGCGGCTGAAGATCTTCGGCCCGAAGAACTTGCCGATCATGTAGCCGACCTGGTCGCCCAGGACGGCGGCGATCACGATCAGCGTGCACACCAGCCACAGCGGCTGGCTGATGTAGCTGCCCTCCGCCACGAAGAGGCCCGCCGTGAACAGCAGGGAGTCACCGGGCAGGAACGCGAAGAATCCGGACTCGGCGAAGACGATCAGCAGGATGCCGGGCAGGCTGAAGGTCTCGATCAGATAGTCCGGGCTCAGCCACTCGGGGCCGAGCGCAAGGGTGGTCACGGGATTGTGGCTCCTGCTGCTTGAGGGGGACGGGCGAGGCTGGCTGCCAAAACTTATCAACGCAGCCGTCCCGGCCCAGGTTCCACGGGGCGTACCCAGGATTGCACCGTGCCCTCTCTCCGGCGAAGCTGGGGGCCATGGGCATCGAAGAGTACGGCGGTGGGCAGGGCCCCGGGCCCGACGTCCTGGTGGTCACGACGAACGACGTCCCGGGCTACCGGGTGCAGGAGGTCGTCGGTGAGGTCTTCGGCCTGACCGTACGGTCCCGGCACATCGGCAGCCAGATCGGCGCCGGTCTGAAGTCGATGGTCGGCGGCGAGCTCAAGGGGCTGACCAAGACGCTCGTACAGACCCGCAACCAGGCCATGGAGCGCCTGATCGAGCAGGCCCGCGCGCGGGGCGCCAACGGCGTGCTGGCGTTCCGTTTCGACGTCACGGACGCGGCGGACGTGGGCACCGAGGTGTGCGCGTACGGCACCGCGGTGGTGCTCGTCCGGGAGTGACCGCGCGCGGTGCACCACCCGGCTCCCCGGCAGGGACGGGCGGTGCACCGCTCGGTACGGGCTCAGCCGCCGTGCCGGGCCGCGTTCGCGACGATCGCGTCGCGCAGGTAGACCGCCAGACCGGGCCGGATGTTCTCGTACGTCCGGGTGAAGCGCGGGTCGGCGACGTACGTCTCGCCCAGACAGGTGTGCATCTCGTGCCCGCAGTCGTAGTACGCGCGCGTGATGAACCGTCGGTGCTCCTCCGCCGTGTCCATCGCCTCCTCGGCGTCGGCCGGCACCCCGGCCGACATCAGGTCGGCCATGCGCAGATGGATGGCGTCGAACTCCTCGGTGACGCGTTTCCAGTCGTCCTTGGTGTAGGACGCGGTCCGCTGCCGGGACTGCCGGTGGGCGTCGGTGTCGCCCCAGCGCTCCCGCACCTCGTCCTCGTACTGGTCCGGGTCGAAGTCCCCGAACACCTCGAACTTCTCCTCGGGCGTGAGATCGATGCCCATGTCGTGTGCCTCCATGGCGTGCTCCACGGCCGCCGCCATCTTCCGCAGCCTTTCGATCCGGGCGGTCAGCAGGTCGTGCTGCCGGCGCAGGTGCGCGCGGGGGTCTGCTTTTCCGGTGGCCTGATCGTCGAGCAGGGCGGCGACCTCCTCGAGCGGGAAGCCGAGCTCCCGGTAGAACAGGATCTGCTGCAGCCGGTCGAGGTCGGCGTCGCTGTAGCGCCGGTGCCCCGCGCGGTTGCGCTCGCTCGGGACGAGCAGGCCGATGCCGTCGTAGTGGTGCAGGGCACGCACCGTGATCCCGGCGAAACCGGCGACCTGTCCCACGGAGTAGCTCACTTCCGCTCCCTTCTCGGTACGCACTCCACCCTGGGACCTCACGCCGCGTGAGGTGCAAGCCGGTTTCCCATCCTTGACGCCACAGCCCCTCTGCCCGTTTCGTCATCATTCGCCCGCTTCGTCCGTCTATCGTGTGCGCGTGGCCCAGGACAGCGCGCAGCAGGAACCCTCCGCGGCCCCGGCGACCCGGGCACGCGACCTGCTGCTGTCCGTCGTGCCCGCGCTGATCGTGGGAGTGGTGGCGAGCCTGCTGCTGGTGGGCGTGAGCCTGGCGGCCGGGGAGCTCCAGGACGTGCTGTGGCAGAACCTGCCGGACGCGCTCGGGATCGGCGGGTACTCCGTGCCGTGGATGTTCGCCGTGCTCGTCGCCACCGGGATCGCGGTCGGTCTGGTGGTGTGGAAGGTGCCGGGCCACGCCGGCCCCGATCCGGCGACCACCGGCCTCGACGCCCCCGTCCTGCCGCCCGCGGTGCTGCCGGGGCTGTTGCTGGCCACCGCCCTGATGCTGGCCGGCGGACCGAGCCTCGGGCCTGAGAACCCGATCATCGCCGTGAACGTCTCCCTGGCGGTCCTGCTGGGCACCAGGGCGTTTCCCCGGGCGCCTGAGCGTGGCTGGGTGGTGTTGGCGGAGGCGGCGACGATCGGCGCGCTCTTCGGTACGCCGGTGGCCGCGGCGCTCGTCGTCTCCGAGGCGCTGGCGGGCCGGCAGATCAAGGGACAGCTCTGGGACAGTCTCTTCGCGCCGCTGGTCGCCGCGGGGGCCGGTGCGCTCACCGTCACCCTGGTGTCGCAGCCGAGTTTCGACCTGCACCTGCCGCCGTTCGGCCGGCCCGGCTGGGCGGACCTGTTGTCGTCGCTCACCGTCGCCTCGGTGGGCGCGCTGCTCGGCATGTGCGCCGTCTACGCCTTCCCCTACGTCCACGGGGCGTTCCGGCGGCTGCGGCACCCCCTGCTGGTGCTTCCGGCCGGTGGGGTGGTGCTGGGCGCGCTGGCGGCCCTGGGCGGACCCCTGACGCTGTTCAAGGGGCTCGACGAGGTCGCCGAGCTGGCGGCCGACCCCGGGGGCTGGTCGGCCGGCCAGTTCGCCACCATGACGGTGGTGAAGCTGGCCGCCCTGCTCGTCGCCACGTCCTGCGGGTTCCGGGGCGGGCGGGTCTTCCCGTCCGTGTTCGTCGGCACCGCGCTCGGGCTGTGCGCACACGCCCTGGTACCCGGTGTGCATCCGGCGGTCGGCGTGTCGGCGGGGGTGCTGGGGGTCCTGCTGGCCGTCACCCGTCAGGGCTGGGTGAGCCTGTTCGTCGCCGCCTTCCTGGTCGTCTCGCCGGGCATCCTCGCCCTCCTGTGCATCGCGTCGCTCCCGGCCTGGCTGCTGGTGACGGGACGCCCGCTGATGCAACTGCGACCGGACGGAACCTCCGTCCGATGACCCCCGCCCTTCCCGCTCACCACCACCGCACGAACTTCCGGAGGCACCCATGCCGCTGCACACCGAACCCCGGCGCGACGAACGCCCCTTGTCCGTCAACCCCTTCCTGGGCCCGGCCAACCCCGTCGGGGACATGACCGAGGCGCCGCCCAAACACCGGATGCCCGACGCGCCGATGGCGCCCTCGACGGCGTACCAGCTGGTGCACGACGAGCTGATGCTGGACGGCAACGCACGGCTGAACCTGGCCACCTTCGTCACCACCTGGATGGAGCCGGAGGCCGGCGCCCTGATGGCGGAGTGCCGGGACAAGAACATGATCGACAAGGACGAGTACCCGCGCACCGCCGAACTGGAGCGGCGCTGCGTGTCGATGCTCGCGGACCTGTGGCACGCGCCCGACCCGGCGGCCGCCGTGGGCTGTTCGACGACCGGTTCGAGCGAGGCGTGCATGCTCGCCGGGATGGCGCTCAAGCGCCGCTGGGCGCGGAACAACGCCGACCGGTACCCGTCGAAGGACGCCCGGCCGAACCTCGTCATGGGCGTCAACGTCCAGGTCTGCTGGGAGAAGTTCTGCACCTTCTGGGAGGTGGAGGCCCGGCAGGTGCCCATGGAGGGCGACCGGTTCCACCTCGACCCGCGGGCCGCCGCCGAACTGTGCGACGAGAACACCATCGGCGTCGTCGGCGTCCTGGGCTCCACCTTCGACGGGTCCTACGAGCCGATCGCGGACCTGTGCGCGGCGCTGGACGAGCTCCGGGAGCGCACCGGCCTCGACGTCCCGGTGCACGTCGACGGGGCGTCCGGCGCGATGATCGCGCCCTTCCTCGACGAGGACCTGGTGTGGGACTTCCGCCTCCCGCGCGTGGCGTCGATCAACACCTCGGGGCACAAGTACGGGCTGGTCTACCCGGGCGTCGGCTGGGCGCTCTGGCGGGACGCGGACGCCCTGCCCGAGGAACTGGTCTTCCGGGTGAACTACCTGGGCGGCGACATGCCGACGTTCGCGCTGAACTTCTCCCGGCCGGGCGCCCAGGTCGTCGCGCAGTACTACACCTTCCTGCGGCTGGGCCGCGACGGCTACCGGGCCGTGCAGCAGGCCGCGCGGGACGTGGCCCGCTCCCTCGCCGAGCGGATCGGGGCACTCGGCGACTTCCGGCTGCTGACCCGGGGCGACGAGCTGCCGGTGTTCGCGTTCACGACCGCGCCGGAGGTGACGGCGTTCGACGTCTTCGACGTGTCCCGGCGGATGCGGGAGAACGGCTGGCTGGTGCCCGCGTACACCTTCCCGCAGCACCGCCAGGACCTGTCGGTGCTGCGGGTGGTGTGCCGCAACGGCTTCTCCGAGGACCTCGCCGACCTGTTCGCCCAGGACCTGCTCCGCATCCTCCCGGACCTGCGCCGGCAGCCGCACCCCCTCACCCACGACAGGAGCGCGGCCACCGGCTTCCACCACTAGGGCCTGTTCGGGGTCGTGATCTCGGTTCCGATGCCCGCATCCGGCGAGGGCGGCCGAGCTGGTAGAAC
>NZ_JAESIF010000068.1:0-29614 GCF_016757295.1 Streptomyces sp. M2CJ-2
GCTCCAGCTCGAACACGGCCGCACCACCTGAACGAAGATCACGAAACGTCACGAATGGTTACCGAGAAGGATTCACTGGCCTCGTGGCAGGGCTCGGCGCATGGTTGTACATCGATTTCCGGAAAGATCAGGCCCCCTGCCGGAAACTGCTGCAGCACGAGCGCATCCCCACGGCTCTCGGAGCGGCCCACAAATCCAACATGAGTTGCGCGGAGCTTGGTGCCGCTATCGAACGTGCGACAAACGGGGCGGAGCCGGGTCAGCATTCGCTGAAGCAGGCTCAGGCGATGAAGGGGGTCCTGGTGGCAATCGACGATGTCATCGAGGAAGAGCACGCCCCCCTGGACCGACAGTTGACCGGTCCCATTTCGACAGCGCTGACCAGCTACGCCAAGGACCTCTACAAGATCCTGATCCCCGGCGACATCGAATACAGTCGCCGCACATTGCCATGGGACAAGGCATGGACGGACTCTGAAGGCGCACACATGTCGTTTTCGCACGAGTCACTGGTCCGCATCATGATGTCCCTTTCCTCCGACCCCGAGGCCTACGCAACGCTACGCGAGAGCATAGCTCAACAAGCCGCTCAAGATCTCGCCAACGCACCCAGTAAAAAGCTCAAGAGCGGCCTGTCCGGTTTTCCCGCGATCGCCGGACGAGCGCTTGGCATCATGGACGCAGTAGCCATTGCTGCACGGGAGGACACAGAAAAGGAAAAGCGAAACGAGTGGGAGGAGAAGGTATTCACCCGCCTGTCATCGAACAGGGCTGGGCGTGTTCCTTCGTTTGAGGATGACCCCGATGGGCACATCATCGCCGCATGGAAGAAGACCCTCCCTTCAGCCCCGCCCGACGACCTCCTTGAAGTCCTCGAAACACAGAGCCCCGAACTGGTCCGCGTGTGGACCACGGCCCTGGGCACAAGCAACACGGAACAGTCCTCTCTGATCCACGAGGCTCGTGGAACAGCCTGGTCCGCGCAGAATTACACGCTGCGGCACCGGCGCAACTGATGCTCCGGGCAAGGCCCGGTCCTGCCGCGTGGTAATGGACGACAGGGTGGACACCTCCCGCGCGTGTCCACCCTGGTCGTTTTCTGCGTGCGCTGTGCGCGGTTGCCCTACATGAAGTAGCCGGCGCCCCTCAGGTCGCCGCCGCGGTAGTCACCGCCGGCGGCGCCGACGGTCTTGCCGATGCTGACCAGAGCCTGGTGGATGCCGGAGGCGTGGCGGTCCCACTCCTTGGTCTTCTTGGTGAATTCCTCGTACGCCTCACCACCCCAGCCCTCGGCCGCTTCCAGCACGGCCTTCTTGAGGGCCTCGAGGTCCTCCTCGAGCTTCTTGGCCTGGTCGCCGAGTTCGGTGGCGAGCGCGTCCATGGTGCCGTAGGTGACGGCGAGTTCGCTGTAGTGAGGTGCGGACATGTCTTCCTCGTTTCTTTGGGAGCCGGCAGGTCGTCTTCGAGGACTCGCGTCAGTACTTGCTGAGTGCCGAGGTCTTTCCACCGAGGTCTTCCACCGAGATCTTGGCGACGTCGGCCTCGATCTGGTCCTCGAGCTTGCGCTTGTCGGCCTTGTTCAGCTGGATGCCCTCGAGGAAGTCGTCGAGCATACGGCCGATCGAGGCCATGTGGCTGTTGATCTCCGTCTGCTTCTTGTCGAAGGCGATGGCGCCCTGGCCGGTCCAGTGCTTCTCGATCATGTCGATCGTTGCCTGGAGTCGGGTGAGAGACTGCCGGATCGAGTCGTACCGGTCTACGACGTTCGTCTGGAGCTTCTCTACTTGGGCCTCGTAAAGCTTGCGGCCTTCAGCCATTTCGGCAGTCCCTTTCGTGAGAGCGGTGGTGCGGTGCGGTGTGGCACCGCGTGGTGGTGGTCAGTTGTGCCGGGGGCCGGCTGGTGTGTGCGCTTTCCCTATGCGCGTCGTCGTGAGCGGATCACGGCGAAGGCGCCGCCCCCGATCGCCAGGACCGCCGCTGCGGCTCCGAGGGTCACCCAGAGGGTGGTGTTGTCGGAAGTCCCCGTGTCGGAGGCGGCTGTTGATGTCTGGTCACCGCCATCCGATGTTTCCGGTTTCTTCGAGGGCTCGGGCGACGGTGAGGCGGAGACGGCCACCGGGTTACCCGAATCGTCCAGGATGCCTATGGCGTTCTCCCTGGCGAGCGGGTCGGTGCCGGGCGAGCCGGGCTTGTAGTCCTCGCTCATCAGGACCTTGCGCGGACGGATCAGGCCGTAGCCGAGGTAAACGCTCGGGTCGTCCTTGGCCCAACTGCGGCCTGCGGTGTCGATGAGGCTGGCGAGGACCTGGTTGGCGGTCCAGTCGGGGTGGGCGGACCAGACGAGGGCGGCAGCGGCGGAGGTGAGGGCGGTGGCAGCACTCGTTCCTCCCTGGTCGCAGTACGAGCTGAAGGTCTTGTCACACCAGCCGGGCATATTCAGTCCCGGAGCTGCCAAGTCGACATAGTTTCCGTACTCCGAGAATTTCGCTACTTTCCCGGACTCGTCCGATGCGGCAACACCGACTACATAGGGATAGGCGGCGGGATACCCAATGAGGTTCTTTTTTTCCGCGTCATTTCCCACGGAAGCGAACATCAGCTTGCCCTTGGAGTGGGCGTACTTTACGGCAGCCTCCGCTTTAGAGTCGCTACCGCCCTCAAACGACATACTGATGATTTTGGCGTCGCTGTCAGCAGCAGCTCTGATCGCTTCGGCCGGGGTCGGAGTCTTACTTATCTCCGCCTTGTCCTTCAGAACATCGGTGAAAACGATCCGGTAAGGCACAATTCTGGCTCCGGGAGCAAGCCCCTTTATTCCTCCGCCCGCGCCGGTACCGGCGATCAACTCTGCCATGGTTGTGCCATGACCATCGTAATCATCAGTGGCCCCATAAGCGACAGCCTGCGGCACGTCGCCCGCGAGCACCTGCCCTTTCAGGGAAGGAGTTTCAGGGTTGACACCAGAATCGATGACCGCAACCTTGACCCCCTTTCCTGTGCTCACTTTCCACATCTCATCGGTTTTCATCGCCGACAGGTACCACTGCTGCGACTGGGCGTCTGCAGCTGCTGCACCGGATGTCAGACCGGTCGACAGGATGACCACAGCGCCAAGTACTGAGCAGGCACCAACACCCCAGCTCCTGTGTTGCCTTCGAGAAGGCGCGCTCCGCTTAATGCGTCGACTGAACCTTGACACCATGTTTCTGCCTGTCTTTCTTCAATCCGGTCAGTCGGTCGCCGACTTGTCGCCACGTTGCTCATCGCGACGTGAACGACCCGTCCCGGAGCCGCGGTTGCTTGTGGCGCCACGTTGCACCCCGGAGCCCTCGGAGGTGCGTCCGCTGTTCCTTGTGCCAGGAACCCTTCCGTTGGGCATTCCGACGACACCGTCAGGGCTGCTGACGGAACGACGGGACGCCTGCCCTGTGCTCGACCTCGCAGGAGACGCTCCGATCACGCCGTGCTGACCGGGCCTCTGTCCAGCCGCGCGCGGGCCGGAAGTGCCTTCGCCACCGATGACCGTGCCACGCGGCAGCTTGGAGCTGTTGCCGCCAGGCGCAGCGCCAGTGACGGGCCGCCCGCCGACAACGCCATCGCTGTTGCGCCCGGGACCACTGCGACTGGACGGTGAAGCTCCCATAGCACCCGCAGGACCTCGGGGGACACCTCCAACATGTCCGGGCACCGGCCCTGCGGGCTTCGGTACCCCGCCGACGATGCCACGTCCCACAGGGCCAGTTCTGGGACTCCCTGCTTGCCCCGGCAGCGCGGTACGTCCCACTGGTCCCAGAGGACCGGTCCCACGGCTTCCCACCGGCCCCGGCGTAGCAGCACGTGGACTCTGTCCCAGAGGACCAGGTCCCGTACGAGCTGCCGGGCCATTGCCCGCCGCGCCTCCGGCTCGTCCCTGCGATGAAGGGGGAATTTTGGCCGCAGGCACGTCCCTGGGTCCCGTGGTGCGTCCGGCTGCCCCGCGAAGGACGGGTGGAACCGCTCTGGTGGCAACGGGGGGGATTGGTCCCTGCTGGCCAACGGGACCAGTTGTTGCCGGTGGTGTGGCCGTGGTCGGTTTTACGGCTTCCTGCGGCAGCAACGTACCAACGCTGTTGATCTCTGTGCCGACTCGCTGGTCTGGACGTACAACGGGATCGGCGGTCGCCTTGGTGGCTGGCGCCAGCTCCCCTGCCGGCCGGGACTGCCCTGCAAGGGAATTAGCCGGCTCTCGGTCCGCAGCTGCAGCTGCCGGGTCACCGATCCCAGGAAGCCTCGGGACCTCCCGCTCCCCAGGAGGAACCACACGGTTACCACCCGACGGCTCCGGGACCCCCGCGTCCGGCATCTTGGGAAACACCGGCTCCTCCGTCTTCGCCATCGTCCCCGCCGACACCGTGTAGAACGACGCCAGTCGGTACATCTGGTTGATGGCTTCCTGGCGGTGGTCCTCCGCCTTCACCGCTGCCGTGTACTCGTCGTTGCTGTCGACCCGCTTGGCCTCGGGGATCTCCTCGACCCGCTTGGGGTCGGTGCGACTGTCGCGCGGGGGCATGGACTTGCGGACGGAGGCGAGGCCGGAGCCGGCGGCCATGACCTGGGTGCCGACGACGTCGGCGTAGCCGGCGATGCCTTCGGCGGTCTTGACGAGGCTGGTGGCCCATGTGGTGAAGGCGGTCTGGGACTCGCCCTTCCAGTCGATGTCGCCGAGGAGGTTGTCCTTGAGTTCGTCGGCGGCCTTCTGGATGGCGTCCCGGGCGTCGACGAGGGCGGTGCCGGCGGACTCCAGGAGTTCCGGGTTGGCGGACTCGACGATGTCGATCATCTGATTGAGGTCGTGGTTCTCGAAGCTCGTGGAACCGAAGTGGATGCCCCGGACCGAGCCCAACGGGCTGACGGCGAGGCTGGTCATGCTCGTGACGGCATCGAGCATGTTGTTCTGTGCCAGCGCCTCCTGCCGCTCCTCCTGGTGCAGGTCCGGCTTGTTCTCTTCGCCGCTCATCAGTACCCCGTGTCGGTCTGGTCGGCGCGGTTCTCCCGCTTGCTGTGCTGGTTGAGCATCTCTTCTCGCGTCTGGTTGACCTCGAGCCGGATCTCGTGGAACCGCCGACGCTGTTCCTCTTCGAGGTTGTCGAAGGTGACGTCCACGCCGTGTACGGCGATCCGCATGGCCTCGAGTTGGAGTCCCAGCGACTTGGAGAGGGCGGTGATGCGCTCGTGGACGCGCTCGTACTCCAGGTGGAGCATCTTGCCCTCCGGGAAGGCGCCGCTGCCGAAGGCCGTCTCCGGCAGGCTGTGGGCCCGGACCTTCGACGGACCGCCCGGCGATTCCTCGAAGGTGGAAAGCAGGTCGTCCACCCGCTTCTTGAACGTCGACAACGCCATCACACCGCGGCGCAGATCCGCCGCGCTTCCGCCCCCGTCGGCAAAAAGCACTCTGCTTTCCTCCCCGTTCTCCCCGTGCTGTGGCCGGATCCGCGCACGTCACCTGACGGCTCGCGCCCTTGCGGCGATCACGGCCGCAACCACAACGGAATCGCAACGGAACCACTCTAGTGATCCGCGCCGACAGTCCCAACTGCCATATCCAGTCGTGGTACTGACACTCGACGGACCCTCACCCGTCGTTCACCGGACAATACGGCTCTCACTTCGGTCACGGACACCCCGACCGTGGTCCAGCGGTCTTTCTCACATTGCAGTGCGGTCCCTGCGAACGTCCGCCGTCCGGGGCCGTCTGCGTGCGTCCCGGATCGCCACCGCCGTTCCGCCCAGCCCCGCCACCAGGACCGCCGCGCCGACGGCGACATAGGTCGCGAGGCGGGCGTTGCGTTCGTCGGCGGTCTCGCCGAGCGGGAGCTTCGCCGCGGTAGGCGCCTCGGCCTTGGCCAAGCCTTCGTCGGGCCGGGGGGACTCGACCGGTCGGTCGTCCTCCGTCAGCGCGCGGACCGGGTCCACCACTCCCCAGCCGACCAGGCGGTCGTGCTGGGCGATGGTGCGTTCCGCGGTCTGTTCGATCTGGGCGACGATCTGGCGCTGGGTCCAGGTGGGGTGCTCGGCCTTGATGAGCGCCGCGATGCCCGCGACGTACGGCGCGGAGAAGCTGGTGCCGTTGTCGGCGCAGTGGCCCCCGCGGGGAACGGTGGAGATGATGTCGACGCCCGGTGCCGCCACGTCGACGAAGTCGCCCGACTGGGAGAAGGACGCGCGTTCGTTGTTGCGGTCGGAGGCGGCGACGGCGAGGACGCCCTCGTAGGAGGCGGGGTAGGTCTTCTTGGTGTTGCCGCCGAATCCGTCGTTGCCCGCCGATGCGACGACGACGACCTCCCGGGCCAGGGCCTCCTTGACCGCCGCTTCCAGCTTCGGGTCCGGTTCGACTGCGCCCGCGGTGTCCTGGGAGATGTTGATGACGTCCGCACCGGCCTGGACGGCGTAGTTGATCGAGTCGGCGAGGGTGTCGGTGTCGCCGTTGCCCTCCGCGTCGTTCTGCTGGATCGGGATGATGGTCGCCTCGGGGGCCAGGCCCACGAAGCCGGTCCCGTCGGTGGGCCGGGCGGCGATGATGCCGGCGACCTTGGTGCCGTGGCCGACGGTGTCGGTGGTGCCGTTCTCGTTGCCCCGCTCGACGGGGTCGCCGTTCTCGTCCTTGAGGCCCTTGGGCAGGAAGTTGCGGCCGCTCTTCACGTCCACCGCGTTCTTCAGCTGGGGGTTCTTCACGTCGACGCCGGTGTCGATGACGGCGACCCGTACGCCCTTGCCCCTGGACTCGCTCCACAGCTCGTCGAGTCGGACGCGCTGGAGGGACCAAGGGCGGCCCGGGTAAGTGGCGTTGGGGTATTCGCACTGGTCGGAGAAGGAGTCCTCCGCGACGGCCGGGGGCGCGATGGCCAGGGAGGCCACCGTCAGCAGGGTCGCGGCGGCTGTCGTGAGGAGAGGGAGGGAGCGAAGGCGCTTGCGTCGCATGGTGGGTGGCGTCCTCCGCTACGAGCCCTGCGGCTGGCGTGCCGCGGCCGTGGACAGGCGGGGGCCCGTGGGGAGGAACGCGGACCAGGCGGCGGGAATCGGCGCGGGGTCCACGTCGGCGTAGCCCAGGCGTGTCTGGGCCTGCTGGGCCTCCTGCTCCAACTGCTTCTTCTCCTCGGCCGACATGCCGATCCCGGCGTCGTCGGTGGCGCTGTCCGCGTTGGACTGCAGGACGTAGCGGAGGCCGGTGTCGGTGACCAGGAAGACGGGGCCCGCCTTCGTCTCCGCGCCCTTGAACTGACGGTAGAGCTGGCCGGAGCCGGGCGTGACGTAGGCGCTGGAGGAACCGGCGGGGAGGTCGGCCGGGAAGTCGGTGCCCGCCCAGGTGCTGAGGGTGGTGGCGCCCTTGTCGCCGACGCCGCGCAGGACGTTGCAGACCGTGTTGCGGCTGCCCTTGGCGTCCGACGCCGAGTTGACCGCCTCGGGGGTGCCGGTCGGCCAGTCGTACTCGGTGCCGAAGGGCTCGCCCGGGACGATCGCCCCGGGGCTCATGTCCAGTGCCTCACCGGCCTGCCCGACTTGCGCCAGGTCCTTGCTGAACAGCAGGAGTTGGGCGACGAAGGCGGACACCGGCGCGACCCGGTCGGGCAGCACGACGTAGTACTGCTCCTTGTTGTTGTCGAACGCCTTGAGCACCGTGCCGACCTTGTCGGCCGACTCGCCGAGCCGGCCGGGGGCGTTCGCGGGTGTGCCGGGCGTGCCCTCGACGTCCGGGAAGGTGATCGGGTCGCCCTGGTGGAGGGTCGCCAGCCATTCCCGGGACACCCTCTGGGGTTCGCGTCCGGAGCCGACGACCGTGCGCAGCAGCAGTTCCAGGTCGGCACCGGTGTCCACCTCGTCGACCCGGTACGCCGTGCCACCCGAGTCCACGATGAAACGTCTGCCGTCGGGGGCCACCACGTAGAGCAGTTCGCCGCCGGTCAACTTCTGCTTGCCCTCGGTCAGTTCCTTCTCGCGGTCGGCGAGGACCAGCGCGGCCTTCTGGATGGACCGGCCGCCCGCGCTCGGACGCTCACAGACCGCCCACCGCTTGGCGGCGCCCGCCTCCTTCTCGGAGGGCAGGCGGTCGGGGGCGTACGGGATGCCGATGGTGAGGCCGTGCGGGATCCTGCCGCTGTCCAGGAGCGACTCGCTCACGGTGACGACGTCGCCCTTTCCGGGGGCGAGGAGGAGCTTGGCGGACGCCATGTTGAGCACGGGGTGCAGCTGGGCCTCGTCGCCGGTCTTCAGGACGACGTACCGGGTGGTCGACTTGCTGGCGATGATCACCTTCTCGTTCGGGGTGTCCCAGCCCTTGGGCGCGGTGGGCTTGAACATGCCCCAGGCGCCGAACACGGCCATGACGATCACGCCGATGACGAGTCCGGGCACCACGCCCCGCAGGGGGCGCGGCGCACCTTCCTCGGAGCCGTGCGGGAACGACTGGACGAAGGCCGCGAGCAAGCGGCGCTTCGCGAAGGTGTAGGCGTTGAGTTGATCCCGCCGAGATGCCATTGGTGAGTTCTCTCCCCGTGTCCCGCCCGTGTGCGTCGGTGTCCGCCCGGGCCCGCCCGTGTCTGCCCGGGCAATGCCGGGGATCGCCGTCCCCTGCCCGCCGATGTCGGACGCGGCCCCTACTATGCCTGGTGTGAGGGGGGAGTTGGGGACCGGGTAGGGTGCCTGGGCCCTTCGGAGCCTGGTGCGGTACCGGAGTTCCAGCAAGTTGTGGGCGAATTGGGGGGATGGAGTGATGGTTGCCGGAACGCGGGCCTCGAGCCGTGACCGGACGGGGGCACGCGACTCCGCCGGACCGGGGTCGCGGGCGACGCGGCAGCCGTCCGCGCGAGGCGGTCTCCATCTCAGGCTGCGTGCGGGGCGGCCGGGTTCGTTCCGGCTGCAACGGATCGTACTGCTGGAGCTCGCGGCCGCCGTCCTCCTCACCGGGTGGGCCATCGGCACCCTGGCGCTGGTGCCCGCCGCCGTTGTCGCCGTCGCGTTGGTCCTGCCGGCCTTCGTCCGTCGCCGGGGCCGCTCCCTGCCCGAATGGGTCGCCACGGCACGGGCCCTGCGCGTCCGGCGGAAGCGCGCACCGGAGCTGGTGATAGCGCCCGGCACCGAACCGGCACTCGCCCCGGCCCTGGAGTGCGATCCGAGCCTGCGCACGTACGCGTACGGCGGCCGGGAGCGGCGGCCCGTCGGCATCATCGGGGACGGGACCTTCGTCACCGCGGTGGTGCAGGTGGAGGGGGACGCCACCGCCCTGCGAGCCGAACGGAGCCGGCGGCCGCTGCCGCTGGCCCTGGTGCGGGACGCGCTCGAGGTGGACGGAATCCTCCTGGAGTCGGCGCAGATCGTGCTGCACACGCAGCCCGCGCCCGCGCTGCACCTGCCGCGTCAGTCCGTGGCCGTCAGCAATTACGCGCCGCTGCAGGAGCAGACCGGCGCTCCCGCGGTGCGGATCACCTGGATCGCGTTGAAGGTCGCCCCGGAGCTGTGTCCGGAGGCCGTGGCGGCCCGGGGCGGGGGCTTGACCGGTGCGCAGAAGTGCGTCGTGCGGGTCGCCGACCACCTCGTCAGCCGGCTGACCGGCGCCGGGTTCCGCGCCACGGTGCTCGACGAGGAGGAGCTGACGTCGGCCATCGCCACGTCGGCCTGCGCCAACCCGCTGGTGACGGCCGAAGCGGGACGGGCGAACCGGCATGAGAGACGCACCGAGGAGTCCAGCCGGAGCTGGCGCTGCGACAACCGCAGGCACACCACGTACTGGATCCGCAAGTGGCCTCAACTGGGTGGCGACCGCGGGGTCTCCCTGCCCCAGTTCGTCGCGCGGGTCACGGCGGTTCCCGCGCTCGCCACCACGGTCAGCCTCACCCTCGCGCGCGCGGACCGGCGGGAGATGTCGCTGCGGGGCCATCTGCGGATCACCGGGCGCAGCTCCGAGGAACTGACCGAAGCACGGCGTGCGGTGGAGAGCGCCGCACGGGAGGCCGGCGCGGCGCTGACGCGGCTCGACCGGGAGCAACTGCCGGGTGTCCTCGCCACTCTGCCCCTCGGAGGTGTTCGGTGACCGCACTGACGACACGGACCGCCGACGGGCCGGACGGGCCCGTCGCGCCGGGAGCCGCGGACGTACCGAGCGGTGCACGGCCGTCGGCCGCCCGGCGGGCGCGCGGCCTGCTGCACGCCGGTTTCGGCCTGCTCGGTCCACGCCACGGCCACCACACCCTGTCCGCGGAGGACGTGGACGCGCTGTCACTGCCCATCGGGGACGACGGCGTCGTCATCGGGGTGGACGCCGAGGGACAGTCGGCGGTGCTGGGGCTGAACCGGCCCACGCCGTACGAGGTCGTGCTCATCGGCGGTCTGTGGACGGCCCAGGTGTTCGCGCTGCGGGCCGCGGCGACCGGTGCGCGGGTGGCCGTGGAGACCGGGCGGGCGCAGGCGTGGACGCAGATGGTCCACGCCATGGGCGGCGGTCAGAACGGGCTCGCGGTCTACGACGTGGGGCGGGTACCGCCGCTGGGCGCCTCGGCCGGCACGCCGGTGCTGGTGGTGCGCGACTGTGGCATGCGGCCGCCGCGGGGACGCGTGGTCTCCGGGCCCTGGAAGTCGGTGCTGACGCTTCTGCCCTATCTCAGTCCCGTCGCGCCCAGGCTGCTCCGGCAGGCGCGTCTCGTGGGGGTGCAGCGGGTGTCGCCGGACGAGGCCGGGGAATTGGGCCGCTCGATGGGCTTGCCCCGGGGTGACGTGGAGGCGTTGCCGACCCTCGCGGACGGCGTCACTCTCTGGTGCGCCGACCGCGACCGGCAGTACGTGATGACTCAACCGACGGACGCCGAGGTCGGGTTGCTGGGTACGCCGCGACGGATGGACTGAAGACACGGCTGCTGTGCGACGTGTTCGCAGGACGGGCCTGCCGGTGTGCCGATGGTGGCGATTAGGCTGGGACCGGGCGCGACGCCAGAACCCGTGGACCGGACGTCGGTGTCCAGGGGGGCCGGTGGGTCGGACGACCGTGATCGGACGAAATCGCAGCGCTCCCGAAACGGCCTCGAACAAGTCTGGATGACGAGAAATGGTCGCCTCAGCACGGCGTGAGGGTGTTCGACCACACCAGGAGGAACTGTGAGCAGCGATCGGGACGGGACGCGCGGGGGCTGGGCGACACCCGGCGATGACCAGCCCGACGCGGAGTCCGCCGTCGAGGCGACGGGCGAGTTCACCATCGACTACGCACCGCCGGCCTGGTACACGCAGAATGCTTCGGAGGGGTCGAGTTCGGGGCCGGGGTCGATGTCGGGGAGCTCCGGGGAGGGGGCCGGTCCTTCGGCTCCTTCGTCTCCTTCGCCTTCTTCGTCTGCTCCCGCTTCGGGGCCGGACGGGCCCGTTCCGCCGTTGCCCGGGGTGACTCCGCCGCCCGCTCCCTTCACACCGCCGTCTCCCGCGCCGGGAGCCCCGTTCACTCCGCCCGCTCCGCCGTCCGGGGGGCCGGTCGCCGTGCCCCGGCTTCCGGTGGGCAGCGGTTTCGAGCCGCAGCAGCCTCCGCAAGGGGACGAGCGGGGCGAGGCGCCCGTGCCCACTCCCCCGTCCGCACCCGAGCCGGAACCCGGCTCCGGTAACGGCGATCTCGAGAGCGGTGCCACCATCCGGTTCTCCCCCGCCGCCCTGAAGCGGGAGATCCGGGAGCCCGAGACCGAGGCCGCACCTGAGACGGAGACGGAGGCGTCTCCGAAGCCGGATACGCGGCTGGAGTCGGCCGCCGCTCAGGACGGGACCGACGACGTCGAGGCCGCCGAGGCCGCTGCGGCCGCCGACGGTCTTGAGGGCGAGAGCGACGCCGAGGACTCCGAGGACGCTGTCGTCGTGGCCGAGGCCGAGGCAGACGCGCCCGAAACCGAGGGCGCCGAGCCGGTGGTGGGTGACGCGCCGGGGGTCGACGTGGTCGGCTCCGACCGTGTGGACGACGCCACGGAAACCTCGGACGACTCGGATGACGCCGACAGCGCAGACAGCGCACCTCAGGATGCCGTCCCGGCCCCCTCCGACCCTCCGGCCGCGGCCGCCTGGACTCCCCCGGCGCCACCGGTGCCCCCGCCGTACCCCGCCGCCCCGGCACCCGCGAGCCAGTGGCCCGCACAGCCACCGCAGGCCCCCGCGGCGGCCCCCACTCCGGCACCGGCACCGGCACCGCCCACGGACGCGGAAGTGCCCGCGCAGCAGCCGCCGTTCCAGCCGCAGGCGCCGCAGCCCGCGCCCGCCGCCTGGAACGCGCCGGACGGGCCGACGCCTCCGCAGCACCAGGCACCGGCGCCGCCCGCTCCGCAGGCCGGGTACGGCTTCCCCCAGCCGGGCGTTCCCGCTCCCGGCGCTCCCGCCGGTTACGGGTTCCCGCCCGCCGGTCCCGTGCCGGCCGCCCCGACTCCCCCGGCTCAGCCGGGCGGTTACGGCTTCCCGCAGCAACCGCCGGCACATCAGGCGCCTCCGCAGCAGCCCGTACCGCCGCAGGCACAGCCCCAGCAGCCCGTACCGCCGCAGCCTCAGCAGCCGCAGGCCGCCCAGCAGGGGTTCCCCCTCCAGCAGCCTCAGCCCCAGCCCCCGCACGCCGGTCAGGTTCCGCAGCCGCCCGTCGACCCCCGCGCCGGGGCCGCCTGGCCGCAGCCGATCCAGCACGACCAGCGGCAGCAGACCAACCCCGGGGCCGCGCCGCTCGGTTACACCGCGGCCGTGGAACTGTCGTCGGACCGGCTGCTCAACAGCAAGAAGCAGAAGGCGAAGAGCACTCGGCCGGCCGCGGGCGGGTCGCGTTTCAAGTTGGGCGGGAAGAAGGAGGAAGCCGAGCGGCAGCGGAAACTGGAGCTGATCCGTACGCCGGTGCTGTCCTGCTACCGGATCGCCGTGATCAGTCTCAAGGGCGGTGTCGGCAAGACGACCACGACCACCGCGCTCGGCGCCACCCTCGCCAGTGAGCGGCAGGACAAGATCCTCGCGATCGACGCCAACCCCGACGCCGGCACGCTCGGCCGCCGGGTGCGGCGGGAGACCGGGGCCACCATCCGTGACCTGGTGCAGGCGATCCCCCACCTCAACTCGTACATGGACATCCGGCGGTTCACCTCCCAGGCCCCCTCCGGCCTGGAGATCATCGCCAACGACGTCGACCCCGCCGTCTCGACGACCTTCAACGACGAGGACTACCGGCGGGCCATCGACGTTCTGGGCAAGCAGTACCCGATCATCCTCACCGACTCCGGTACGGGTCTGCTCTACAGCGCCATGCGCGGGGTACTGGACCTGGCCGACCAGCTCATCATCATCTCGACGCCGTCCGTGGACGGCGCGAGCAGCGCCAGCACGACGCTGGACTGGCTGTCGGCCCACGGGTACGCGGATCTCGTCTCGCGGTCGCTCACGGTCATCTCGGGTGTGCGCGAGACCGGCAAGATGATCAAGGTCGACGACATCGTGTCGCACTTCCAGACCCGTTGCCGGGGTGTGATCGTCGTACCGTTCGACGAGCATCTGGCCGCCGGTGCGGAGGTCGATCTCGACATGATGCGGCCGAAGGTGCGGGAGGCGTATTTCAACCTCGCGTCGCTGGTCGCCGAGGACTTCGTCCGGCACCAGCAGTCGCACGGCCTGTGGACCTCCGACGGCAACCCGCCGCCGGTCGCCGCCCCGCCGCTGCCGGGGCAGTACGTCCCGGGGCAGCACATGCCGGGACAGCCGTACCCCGGACAGCCGGGCCCGTACCCCCAGCAGCCGCAGCCCGGTCAGCCGTACGCTCCTCCCGGCCAGCCGGGGCAGCCGGGACAGCCCCACCCGCAGCAGGGCCAGGGCCACCCCCGGCCCCCCGCGCCGCCCGGCCCGGCGTACCCGCAGGCCGCTCCCGGCCAGCCGTACCCCCAGCCCGGCTACGGCTATCCGTACCCGGGCCCGCCCGGCCACCCGGACCAGCACGGCGGGGGGCAGACACCACCCCCGCAGGCTCCGCCTCCGCAGGCACCGCCCCCGCAGCAGTAGGGAATGTCACCCGATCGGCCCCTTTCGAGGGGCCGATCCCGTTTCCGGCCCGCACCGTTCACCCACGGGTGCGGGCTCTCCCGTATTCGGGGTGCGGCGCAGCGCCAGGCGCTGGCCAGGAGTGCTTCAGTGGTCTCGACCAATGGGCGCAAAGTACTCGCCAATTCGTTATTTCCGCAGGCCACATGGGGTGTGTGCGCCGTTGACGACCGCCAGATGCCGCTGATAGACACTCACCACTCACCTGATCAACCAGTCCTACCCGTGCGAGTGATGACGCGAGGTCAGCGACCCTATGGACACGAACGATCAGTACGGCGGTCACCACGAGACCGGACGTCCGGGCACCGGGCCACGGTCCGGACCACGGACCGGGATCGGCGTTCCGCGCCGGGTCCGGCTCGCCACGGCGGCCGGTGCGGCCGCGCTCGCCCTCACCGCCGGGCTCGCGACCCCGCTCGACCCGGCGCCGCGGCAGGCCCGGGCGGCCGACGGCGGGAAGCAGACGCTGACCGTCGCGGTGGCGCAGAGCGTCGACTCGCTCAGCCCGTTCCTCGCGGTGCGGCTGCTCAGTACGAGCATTCACCGGCTCACGTACGAGTACCTGACCAACTACGACCCCGAGGACAACCGGGTCGTGCCGGGCCTGGCCACCGAGTGGAAGTCGTCCCCGGACAAGTTGACGTGGACGTACACCATCCGCTCCGACTCGAAGTGGTCGGACGGGCGGCAGGCCACCGCCGAGGACGCGGCGTGGACGTTCAACACGATGATGACCGACGAGAGCGCGGCCACGGCCAACGGCAGCTTCGTCGCCAACTTCGAGAAGGTCACCGCGCCGAGCCCGACCGAGCTGGTCATCCGGCTGAAGAAGCCGCAGGCCACCATGACGGCGCTGGACGTGCCGATCGTGCCCAGGCACGTGTGGGAGAAGGTCGACGACTTCTCGAAGTTCAACAACGACAAGGACTTCCCGGTCGTCGGCAACGGGCCGTTCGTCCTCACCGACTACAAGCCCGACAGCTATGTGCGGCTGGTGCCCAACAAGGACTTCTGGCGCGGGGCGCCGAAGTTCGACGAGTTGCTCTTCCGGTACTACAAGGACCAGGACGCGGCGGTGTCCGCGCTGCGCAAGGGTGAGGTGTCGTTCGTCGCCGGGTCACCGTCCCTGACGCCGGCGCAGGCGGCCTCGCTCCGGAACGAGAAGAACATCAAGGTCAACGACGCGCCCGGCCGCCGCTTCTACGCCCTCGCCACCAATCCGGGCGCGAAGGCCAGGAACGGCGAGAAGATGGGGGACGGGCACCCTTCGCTGCTGGACCAGCGGGTCCGCAACGCGCTGTTCCGGGCGGTGGACCGGAAGACCATCATCGACAAGGTGTTCCAGGGCCACGCGGAGCCGGGCGCGGGCTACATCCCGCCGCGGTACGGGCAGTACTTCTGGGAACCGTCGGCCGACCAGGAGCTGGCGTACGACCCGGCGGAGGCGGCCCGACTGCTCGATCAGGCGGGCTACAAGAAGAACGGTGACGGCAAGCGGGTCGGCAAGGACGGCAAGCCGCTGAACTACCGGGTCCTGTGCCACGCCACCGACCCGAACGACAAGGCCGTCGGAAAGTACCTCGAGGAGTGGTGGGGCGACCTCGGCATCGGGATCACGCTCAGCTGTCTGGACAACGTGACCGATCCATGGCTCGCCGGCGAGTACGACCTGGCCTTCGACGGCTGGTCGGTCAACCCCGACCCCGACTTCGTCCTGTCGATCCACACCTGCGGGGCGCTTCCGGCGACCCCGAAGGACACCGGCGCGACCGACAACTTCATCTGCGACAAGAAGTACGACGAGCTGTACGCCCAGCAGTTGGTCGAGTACGACCCCGCCAAACGGGCGAACATCGTCCAGCAGATGGAGTCACGGCTGTACGACCTCGGGTACATGAACGTCATGGCGTATCCGAACGCGGTCGAGGCGTACCGCACCGACCAGATCGAGTCGATCACCACGATGCCGAAAAAGGCCGGCAACCTCTACGGCCAGGACGGTTACTGGAGTTGGTGGTCCGCGGTGCCGGCGAGCTCCGGTGAGGCCTCCGAGAGCGGGTCGTCGACGGGTGTGGCCGTCGGGATCGCCGCGGGTGCCGTGGTCCTCGTCGGGCTGGGGGTGTTCGTGGCGATGCGGCGGCGGGCCACCGCCGAGGACCGCGAGTAGGGCGGGCGACGGGTACTCATGACCGCCGACGCGACATCCGCTCCGGTCGAGGGCACGCAGACCGCCGGTCCGGCGAAGGACGGACCGGCGGCCCGCGGGCCGCGCGCCCGCACCACCACCGCGTACCTGCGGTACGTGGCGGGCAAGGTGGCCGGCGCGGCCGTGTCCCTCCTGGCCGTCCTCGTCACCAGTTTCTTCCTCTTCCGGCTGATCCCGGGCGACCCGGTGAAGTTCATGACCGGCGGCCGTCAGGTGTCGGCCGAGCAACTGGCCGCCTACCGACGGGAGTTCGGGCTTGACCTGCCGTTGTGGCAGCAGTTCACCGACTACTGCGGCAAGGCGCTCACCGGGGACCTGGGAACGTCGTACCAGTTCAACGCACCGGTGATCGACAAGATCACCGAGGCGTTGCCGAACACGCTGCTGCTCACCGGTACCGCCTTCGTCCTCTACACGGCGCTCGGCATCGTGCTCGGCACCCGGTCGGCGTGGCGGCACGGAGGGCTCGGGGACCGGGCCCACACGGGGCTGGCCCTGACGCTGTACTCCATCCCGTCCTTCTGGCTCGGGCTGCTGCTGATCATCACGCTGTCGGTGGGCATCGGCCCGATTCCGGGGCTGTTCCCCACCGGTGGCATGGAGTCGGGCGGCGAGGAGGGCTTCGCCCTGGTCCTGGACGTGGCGCACCATCTGGTGCTGCCCGTGCTGACGCTGGTCGCGGTGGAGTACGGGCAGACGCTGCTGGTGACCCGGTCGGCGCTGCTGGACGAGATGGGCAACGACTATCTGACCACCGCGCGCGCCAAGGGGCTGCGTGACGACCTCGTACGGCGCAGGCACGCGGTGCCCAACGCGCTGCTGCCGACGGTGACGCTGATCTTCATCAACCTCGGCCGGACGGTGGCCGGGGTGATCCTGGTGGAGACGGTGTTCTCCTGGCCGGGGCTCGGCGGGCTGTTCTACCAGGCGCTGAGCGTGCCCGACCTGCCGCTGGTGCAGGGGCTGTTCTTCGTGTTCGCCGCCGCGGTGATCGTGATGAACACGCTGGCCGATCTGATCTATCCGCTGCTCGACCCCCGGGTGGGCCGATGACGACCGACAACGGCACGACAGGGAAACCGGCCGCCCGAGGCGTCACGGCCGGCGACGGGACACCCCCGTCCCCGTCCCCGTCCCCGGACACGCTCACGGCCGCCACGGCCGCGGCGGGGACGGGGACGGGGCCGGCGGCCACGGGTCCGCGCGCGCTCGCGTGGCGGCGGCGCCGGGACTCGGCCGCACGCTTCTGGCGGCAGTACCGCACCCACCGGGCCGGTGTCTTCGGCCTGGCGGCGCTCCTGCTCTTCGCCCTGCTCGCGCTGGCCGCTCCCCTGCTGGTCGGCTCCGACGTGGACAACGTGACGGACGCTCCGGGCAGCCCGATGGAGAGTCCGAGCACGGAGTTCCCCTTCGGCACCGACCAGTTCGGGCGGAACCTGCTCGGTCTGGTGGTCTGGGGGGCGCGGGTGTCCCTGCTGGTGGGGCTGCTCGCCGCCGTGCTGTCGGTGGCGATCGGCACCCTGATCGGCGTGACGGCGGGGCATTTCCGGGGCTGGTACGCGACGGTGATGATGCGCGTCACCGACTGGTTCCTGGTGATGCCCACCCTGGTGCTGGCGATCGCGCTGGCCACCGTGATGTCCCGCTCGCTCGTCACCATCGTGGTGGCGATCGGGGTGACGACCTGGCCGACGACGGCCCGGCTGGTGCGCGCGCAGACCCTGGCGGTGGAGACCCGGCCGTACATCGAACGCGCGCGGGCGCTGGGCGGCGGGCACTGGCACGTGATGTCGCGCCACGTGCTGCCCAATGTGATGCCGCTGGTGCTGGCCCAGACGACCCTGATCATCTCCGCGGCGATCCTCGCCGAGGCGACCCTGGCGTTCCTGGGGCTCGGTGATCCGACGGTGGTGTCGTGGGGCGGGCTGCTGCAGGACGCGCGGGAGGCGGGCGCGGTCAGCGCCGGCCGCTGGTGGTACCTGGTGCCGCCGGGCATCGCCATCGCCGTGGTGGCGCTGGCGTTCACACTCTGCGGGCGGGCCGTGGAGTCCGTCCTCAACCCCAGGCTGGGGGTGTCCCGTTGAGCCTGCTCGACGTCAGGGACCTGACGGTGACATACGCGGGCGGGGCCGCCGCGGTACGCGGGGTGGACCTGCGTCTGGAGGCCGGCCAGAAGCTGGGCGTCGCCGGGGAGTCGGGCTGCGGCAAGTCCACGCTCGCGCTCGCGCTGCTGCGGCTGCTGCCGGCCGGGACGCGGACCGGCGGGGAGATCCTGCTGGACGGCGAGGACGTCCTGGCCATGAAGTGGGGCCGGGTGCGGGCGGTCCGCTGGGCCGGGGCCTCGATCGTGTTCCAGGGCGCGATGCACTCCCTCAACCCCGTCCACCGCATCGGCGACCAGATCGCCGAGCCGATCCTGCTGCACCGCAAGGCGACCCCGGCCGGGGCGCGGAGGAAGGCCGGTGAGCTGCTGGAGCACGTCGGTCTCCCGGCCGCCCGCGCGACGGACTACCCGCACGAGCTGTCCGGCGGGCAGCGCCAGCGCGTCATGATCGCGATGGCACTGGCCTGCGATCCGCGGCTGATCATCGCGGACGAGCCGACCACCGCGCTCGATGTGATGATCCAGGCGCAGATCCTGCGGCTCATCGAGCAGCTGGTCGCGGACCAGGACGTGGGTCTGATCATGATCAGCCATGATCTGGCGGTCCTCGCCGACACCTGCGACCGGCTCGCGGTGATGTACGCGGGCCGGGTGGTGGAGGAGGGCCCGGCCGGGCAGGTCTACGAGGCCGCCCGGCACCCCTACGCCCGTGCGCTGTCGGCGGCGTTCCCCCGTATCGGCGACCCGGTGTCACGCTTCGCGCCGCGGGGGCTGGCGGGCGACCCGCCGGACCCGTCGGCGCTGCCGGCCGGGTGCACCTTCCATCCGCGCTGCCCGGTTGCCCTGGAGTCCTGCGCGGTCGAGGACCAGGCGCTGCGGCCGGCGGGGCCTCGGCGGCGGGCGGCCTGCGTACGGGTCGCGGAGGACACGTCCGAGAACACACGGGACCACGAGCCCGAACCGCACGAGCCCGAGCCCGAGCCACAGGAGTCCGAGGCTCAAGCGTCCGAACCGCAGGAATCCGGCCCGCAGGAATCCGGCCCGCGGTCCCTGGAGGAAGTGAGGCGTACCACCCCATGACGGCCTCCCCCGCTGTTGTCCCCGGCTCCCCCGACTTCGCCGGCACGCCGCCCCTGCTGAGCGCCCAGGGTGTCCACGTCGTCTTCCCCGGCCGGAGCGGCGCCCCGCCCGCTCGCGCGGTGGACGGCGTCGATCTCGACATCCGGCCCGGTGAGATCGTCGCCCTGGTGGGTGAGTCGGGCTGCGGCAAGACGACACTGGCCCGTGCCCTGCTGGGCCTGGTCGAGCCGACCGCGGGGCAGGTCGCCTTCGACGGGCGGCCGCTGGACCGTTCCGGCCGTTCCCTCAAGGCGTACCGCAAGCGGGCCCAGCTGGTCCTGCAGGACCCGAGCGGTTCGCTCAATCCCCGGCACACGGTGTACGACGCGGTGGCCGAGGGGCTGCGCATCCACGGTCACCGCGGCGACGAGCGGGCGGCGGTCGCGGGAGCCCTGTCCCGGGCCGGGCTGCGGCCACCGGAGCGTTTCTTCCTGCGGTACCCGCACGAGCTGTCCGGCGGGCAGCGTCAGCGGGTGGTGATCGCGGGTGCGCTGGTCCTGGAGCCCGAACTCCTCGTCGCCGACGAGCCGGTGGCCTCGCTGGACGCCTCCGTACGCGGCGAGATCCTGGCGCTGCTGCTCCGGCTGCGCACCGAACTGGGCCTGTCCGCCCTGGTGGTCACGCACGACCTGGGGCTGGCCTGGAACATCGCCGACCGGGTCGCGGTGATGTATCTCGGCCGGATCGTGGAGACCGGGGCGGTGGAACAGGTGCTGACCGCGCCCCGGCACCCCTACACCCGGGCCCTGCTGTCGGTGCTCCCGGAGGCGCCGGGCGACCCGGTGGTCCTCACGGGCGAGCCCCCGGACCCGGCCCGGGTCCCCGGGGGCTGCCGGTTCCACGCGCGCTGCCAGATCCTGCTCGGCGGCGAGGCGGACCGGGCGGGCGTGGCGGACGCGTGCCGGACCCAGGACCTGGAGATCCTCGACGGCGGGAGCGGCGGGACGGGCGGCCAGGTGGCCTGCCACTGGGCCCGCGCGGGCGGAGCCTGACCGAAAGCCGCGCCGCCCGGGGGCTACGCCTCCCCGGCGGCGGCCACCAGGTCCGTGCAGCGCCTGACGTCCGCGGCCATCTGCTCCATGAGGTCCTCCAGGGTGTCGAACCTGGCCTGGCCTCGGACGAAGGCGAGGAAGTCGACGGCCACGTGGAGGCCGTAGAGGTCCAGGCCGACGCGGTCGATGGCGTAGGCCTCGACCGTGCGCTCGGTACCGTCGAACTGCGGGTTGGTGCCGACGGAGATCGCGGCCGGCATGGCCTCGCCCTGGGCGTGCAGCCAGCCCGCGTAGACGCCGTCGGCGGGGATCGCGGTGTGGGGGAGCGTCTCGACGTTGGCCGTGGGGAAGCCCAGTTCGCGACCGCGCTGGGCACCGCGGACGACCACGCCCTCCACCCGGTGCGGGCGGCCCAGGATCTCGGCGGCGCCCTCGACGTCGCCCTCGGCGATCAGGCGGCGGGTGAGCGTGGAGGAGAACGGCTCGCCGCCGCCCGCCTCACCGGTGACGTACAGGTCGACCGCCTCGACCTCGAAGTCGTAGACCTTGCCCTGCTCGGCGAGGAATTCCACGGTGCCCGCGGCCCGGTGGCCGAAGCGGAAGTTGGGGCCCTCGACGACCGCTTTGGCGTGCAGCCTGTCGACCAGGACCTTCCCCACGAACTCGGCCGGTGACAGCTTCGAGAACTCCGTGGTGAACGGGAGGATCAGGACCGCGTCCACCCCCAGCTCGGCCATCAGCTCGGCGCGGCGGTGGTGCGGGGAGAGCAGCGGCGGGTGGCTGCCGGGGCGGACCACCTCGCTGGGGTGCGGGTCGAAGGTCACGACGACCGCGGGGACGCCCAGCTCCCGGGCGCGGTCCACGGCATGCCGGATGATCAACTGGTGTCCGCGATGGACTCCGTCGTAGGAGCCGATGGTGACGACGCTGCGCCCCCAGTCCTGGGGGATGTCCTCCAAGCCACGCCAGCGCTGCACTGTGCCTGCTCCTTGTCGAAACCTTGTCGAGCCGAGTCCGTGGACTTCTTCCGCGCAGGTCTAAGGGTGCCATGCCGACCGCCGTCGGCCCGCATCGGCATGGGTGCTGTGACGGGGTCCACCGACTGGCACGGCCGATCACGCCCGGCACGGCCGACCGCGGCTCAGGCGGGGACGCCTGCGCCCGCCAGGTTCTCGATCGTCCGGCGGGTGCCGGGGCCCACCACGGCGGCCCACTCCTGGGGCGCGTCCGCCAGCCAGTGGGCCAGGGCGGCGGCGAAGCCCGGCACCCGCCGCCCCAGGTCGACCAGGCCGCTGTCGAAGTGGGCGGCGCCGTCGGGGGTGCGGGCGAGGAGCAGACCGGTGCGGTGGACGAGCTCCCGCGCGGTGGCGCCGGAGCAGCGGGCTGCGGCGCCCAGCACCGCGGCCAGGACGGCGGGGTCGGGTGCGCGGGTGAGGAGCGGATCCAGCAGTTCGCGGCGCAGGGGCCGGGAGGCGGGGGTGCCGGGCTCGGCGAGGACACCGGCGAGGGCGGCCCTCAACGGCTGCGGGCCGCCCTCCAGCAGGCCGGTGAGCAACAACAGGAGGACGTCGTGGTCGGCACGGTCGGTCGGCTCCTGGGCCAGGCGCCGGCCCGCGTACGCGGCCAGCTCGCCCGCGAGACCCGGTCGCTGTTCCACCGCCGACCGCAGGAGCGCGGCGACGCGGGGGGCCAGGGCGGGCGTGGCCGCGTCGGCGAGGGTGTGCAGCGTCTCGTGCGCGTCCGCGTGTGCGAGCCTCGCGCGGAAGGCCTCGAGGACGGGCTCCGGGTGGGTGGCGAGGGCGCCGGTCAGCGCGCTCGGCGGGAGGTGCGGGTCGCCGGCCGCGAAGTGCTCCAGGGCCCGCGGGAGGTGGCGGTCCCTGCTGCTCGGGTCCTGGACGAGGAGGGCGAGCGCGCCGCCGTGCAGGGGCCGGTCGGCGGTGCGCACCAGCAGGGCGAGGGCCGCGTACCGCAGCAGGGTGCGGTCGGTCACGTCACGGGCGTGCGGTGCGGCCCGCAGTCCGTACGCCACGGCTGCCGCGCGGCGTGCGGGCCGCTCGTCGCGCGCCCACCGGTCGACGGCCCTGCACACCGCCGAGGGGTCCTCCTCGGCCAGCGCGGTGAGCAGTTGCCCGGCCCGCCGGTGCGCGCTGTCGGCGAGTACCTCGGTGAGAGTGTCCGGGGCGCGGTGCCGGTGGGTGTGCAGCAGTGCCTGCGCCGCCGTGGCGACGGTCGCGTGCGGGGTGGCGGGCAGCGGCCGCTCGTCCTCGAACCACCGCACGAGGTGCGGGAGCACGGCGACGGGGTCGGCGGTGAACAGGCGGGCGGCGGCGTCCAGGAAGCGGGGTCCGGTCTCGCCCGGGGGGCCGTCGGCGTGGACGAGTCGGCGCAGCAGCTCGAAGCCGGTCTCCAGGGGCAGCGGGAGAGCCGTCCAGAAGGCCGGCTCCGACTCCCTCCTCAGCGTCCTCCGCCGCTGCTGCCGCCAGGCCACGACCCGGTCGGCCAGCAGCCGGAGCACCTCGGCGTAGGGCGTCGCGTCGGGCACGCGTGCGAGGGTCTCGGTGAGCAGCCGGGCGGCCCACCAGGAGCCGGGGTCGGCGTCGAGGGCGTGCACCAGGTCCGCCAGCCGGGAGGCGAGCGGGCCGGGGCCGTGGTGACGGGCGAGCAGCAGCATGGCCTGGACGACGGGGCCGATCCTGTGGTGCGGGACGGGGAGGCGGTCGGTGCCGGGGCGGGTGTCGTGACCGTGATCGCGGCCGTGGTGGCGATGGTCGTGGACCAGGGCGCGCAGGGCCGCGTCCAGGTCGAGGTGGGTGCCGTGGAGCCAGTCGGCGAGTTCCTCGTGGGCGAAGCGGTAGCCGGTCCCGGCCGGGACGAGGATGCCCTCGGCGAGCACGGCGGAGGCCCAGCCGGTGCCACCGCCGAGCCGGGCCGGGGCGGGCCCCCACGGGAACACCGCCTCGAACGCCTCCCGGTCCAGCTCGCCCTGCCCGGGGCCGAGACTGCGCCGGGCGGCCTCGTGCACCTGCCCGGAGACCCTGGCGGCCAGCCGGCGTACGGCGGTGCCGCGCAGCCCGCTCTCGGCGGCGAGGCGCACGGCCACGCGCAGGCACATCAGGTCCAGGTGGGCGGAGAGGACGTCGTGGCGGTCGGCGCGGGCGTCCGGGGCCTGTGGGGCGTCGGCGAGGGCGGCCCGGACCTCCGAGAGCAGCCGGAGGGTCAGCGGGTGCCGGGAGTCGGCCGGGGAGCCCTCCGGGATGCCGTAGCGGGCACGCGCGTGGATGGCCTCCTCGGCGGTCAGGTCACCGAGGCGCACGCACGAGGGGAGGTCTTCGGCGGTGGCTTCGTCCTGGTGGCCGGCCCCGCGCCCACCGCGCCCACCGTGCTCACCCCGGTGCTCGCCTCCGTCTCCGCCCCGGTGCAGCAGGTCCGCGGGGAGGAGCGCGCCCGCGCTCTCCCAGTACTCCGCGCGGCACCCCACCACCAGCCGCGCGCCCGTCCGCCGCAGCCATCGCGCCGTCCCGTCGGTCCACCGGGCGAGGCGGTCGGCCAGGGCGGGCGGCATCTCCTCCGGGCCGTCGAGCAGGATCAGCAGGGGGCGGCCGGCGGTGCCGGCCAGCGCGGCGAGGCGCCCCGGGCCGGTGTCGCCCAGGCCTTCGGGGCCGCCCGGGAACGGGGTGCGGGAGGCGGCCACGATGCGGGCGGCCCGGTCGAGTGCCCGGTGGGCCGCGTTCGCGACGGAGAGGTCGTCGTCCCGCAGATCGGCGCCGCGCAGCCACAGCGTGGGCAGGCCGGCGCGGTGGCGGCGGGCGGCGAGCACCGCGAGTTCCGTCGTACGGCCGCTGCCGGGCGGTCCGACGAGACCGAGCACCGCGGCCCGGCCGCGCTCGAACGCGGCGAACTCCGCGGTCATGGCCGCCCGTTCCACCGGCACCACGCCCCCGGGGGCGAGGGCGCCCGACGGGCCGTCCTGCCCGACCGAGGTGGCGGTGAGTTCCAGGACGCCGGCGACATTGAGGTCGGCGCCGTACGCCGGGACCGTCGCCGCGTTCTCGGCGAGCAGTCCGGCGAGCGGGCCCCGGGCGGGGCGGAGCGGCACGGCGAAGCCGACGCCGCGGCTGCCGGACCGGAGGGCCGTGCCGAGGACGCCGAGCACGGCGCCGGTGGTGGCGTCGAGCACCGGGCCGCCGGCCGCTCCGCCACCGGGGCGCAGGGCGTCGCGGCCGGTGGTGCCGATGGCGAGCTCCAGCGCGTCGTCGAGGGGGTGGCAGCGGTCGGTGGCCGTGTACGTCACGGGGGTCGTGCCCAGTACGCGTGCCTCGCGCCAGCATCCGGCGGCGATCCGTACATAGGTGCCGCTCTCGACGCGGTTCCGCGTGGCGACGGGCAGTGGAGCGGCGCCGAGCCCCTCGCCGCGGACGAGGGCGAGGCCGAGTTCGGGCAGCGGGGTGACGGCGTCGGCGCCCACCACGCGGTGGCGGTCGCCGGGGGCGTGCAGGACGAGGCGGGGCAGGCCGTCGACGGCCTCGTGGCTGGTGATCAGGGTGCCGCGGTGGTCGGCGGGGAAACCGAGACCGCGCGGACGGCCGGCGAGGTCATGGATGCGGACGAGGACGTCGCCGGGTGAGTGCTTCCCCGCCGTCCGGACGGGCTCCCGCCCCACCGGACCGTTGCGCGACGTCATCGTCGAGCCTCCCCGCCGTGCCTTTGTGTCGTGCCCTCGCCCTGCCGTGCTCTCGAGGTCCGCGATGTCCTCGAGCCCACGATCTCCTCGAGCCCGCGATGCCCGCGATGCCCGCGATGCCCGCGATGTTCTCGATGAGCTTGATGAGCTTGATGAGCTTGATGAACTCGACAGTAAGGCCGGAATGATCAGCGGGGCGGCTCACTCGGCGAACGCGCCCCCTTCCACTCCCCCGGTTCACTCCGAGCGCCCGCACTTACGGGTGAATCGACGTGCCCGGATGGACAGACCCTTGGGTGGGGGAACCGAGGGGGACCGTGGAGCGGCGGCATGTCCATCCCCGTGACGCCGCTCCACGGCGGGAACACACCGTCGGCCGTCCGTCCCGGCGTCAGTTGAAGACGGCCAGGCTCTTGGCCTTGCCCCTGTGCTGCTCGACGAGGGCGAGGAACCGGCCCTCGGGGCCGAAGACGGCCACCGGACCGGCTCCCGCGTACTCCTCGGGCATCTCCAGGCGCACACCGTTGGTGAGCAACCGGGCGCGTCGGCCGTCGACGTCCCAGCGCGGGAAGGCCAGGGCCGCGGCCTCGGCGATCGGCAGCACGGTCAGCTCCTGCTGGTGCTGCTCGAGGGTGCGGGCCGCGTCCAGCTTGTACGGACCGACACGGGTGCGGCGCAGCATCGTGAGGTGGCCGCCCACGCCCAGTCCGGCGCCCAGGTCACGGGCGAGGGCACGGATGTACGTACCGGAGGAGCAGACGACGGAGACCACCAGGTCGAGCATCGGGGTGCCGTCCTCGGCGACGGCCGGCCGGACGTCGTGCACGGCGAACGAGGAGACGGTGACCGGCCGGGCGGGGATGTCGAACTCCTCGCCCTCCCGGGCCCGTTTGTAGGAGCGCACACCGTCGATCTTGATGGCGCTGACCTTGGACGGCACCTGCATGATGGCGCCGGTCAGCTTGGCGACGCCCGCGTCGACGGCCTCGCGGGTGACCCCGGAGGCGTCGGTGGACGAGGTGATCTCGCCCTCGGCGTCGTCCGTGAGGGTGTTCTGCCCGAGTCGGACGGTGCCCAGGTACTCCTTCTCGGTCAGCGCGAGGTGGCCGAGGAGTTTGGTCGCCTTCTCGACGCCGAGGACGAGGACGCCCGTCGCCATCGGGTCGAGGGTGCCGGCGTGGCCGACGCGCCGGGTGCGGGCGATGCCGCGCATCTTGGCGACCACGTCGTGCGAGGTGAAGCCCGACGGCTTGTCGACGATGACAAGGCCGTCGGGCGTGGTGTGCTTCTGGGTCATTCGGCGGTGTCGTCCGTCTCGTCCTCGGGCTTGCGGTACGGGTCGGCCCCGCCCGCGTACGTGGCGCCCGCGGACGCCTCACGCACCTTGGCGTCGGACTGGCGCGCCTTGTCGAGGAGGTCCTCGATGTTGCGCGCGGTGTCCGGGAGCGCGTCCATGACGAACGCCAGGGTCGGCGTGAACTTCACGCCCGCCGCCCGGCCCACCTCGGAGCGCAGGATGCCCTTGGCGCTCTCCAGGCCGGCCGCCGCGGCCGCACGCTCCTCCTCGTCCCCGTACACCGTGTAGAAGACGGTTGCCTCCCGCAGGTCACCCGTGACCCGGGTGTCCGTGATGGTGACGTGGGTGCCGAGCCGCGGGTCCTTGATCCCGCGCTGCAGCTTCTGGGCCACCACCTCTCGGATGAGGTCCGCCAGCCTTTTCGCCCGCGCGTTGTCGGCCACTGGTCCGTCTCCCGTTCTTTCCTGTCTGAGTGGTCGGAACTCCGGGTTCCCGGAGCCTGGATCCGTCAGTCGTCCTCGCCGTGGAAGCGCCGCCTGACGGACAGCAGCTCCACCTCGGGGCGACCGGCGACCAGCCGTTCGCACCGGTCCAGTACGTCGGTCAGGTGCGCCGCGTCGCCGGACACCACCGCCAGGCCGACGACGGCCCTGCGGTAGAGGTCCATGTGATCCACCTCGGCCGCGCTCACCGCGTACTTCCGCTGGAGCTCGGCGACGATCGGGCGGACGACGGAGCGCTTCTCCTTCAGCGAGCGAACGTCGCCGAGGAGGAGGTCGAAGGACAGCGTCCCCACATACATGTACAACCGGTTCACCCGCCGGTACGGGATCGACGTCCCCGCCGTCCGTGGTGGGCGGGGACATCAGAACCGTACAACGAAGGGGCGAGTCCGATCGACGGATATTGCGCTCCGGGGCACTGGGCCCCCGGACACACGGACCGGCCGGCGGGACCGTGTCTCCAGGGGCCCGCCGGCCGGTGTGCACCGTGGGGTGTTACGCCCGCGGCTTCTCGCGCATCTCGTACGTCGCGATGACGTCGTCGACCTTGATGTCGTTGAAGTTTCCGAGGTTGATACCGCCCTCGAAGCCTTCGCGGATCTCGGTGACGTCGTCCTTGAAGCGACGCAGACCGTCGATGTTGAGGTTCTCCGCGATGACCTTGCCGTCGCGGATGAGGCGCGCCTTGGTGTTGCGCTTGACCTCGCCGGAGCGGATGAGAACACCCGCGATGTTGCCCAGCTTGGACGAGCGGAAGACCTCGCGGATCTCCGCCGTGCCGAGCTCGACCTCTTCGTACTCCGGCTTGAGCATGCCCTTGAGGGCCGCCTCGATCTCCTCGATCGCCTGGTAGATGACCGAGTAGTACCGGACATCCACGCCTTCGCGCTCGGCCATCTGCTGTGCCCGCCCGGCGGCGCGCACGTTGAAGCCGATCACGATGGCGTCCGAGCCCATCGCCAGGTCGATGTCGGACTCCGTGACCGCACCGACGCCGCGGTGCAGGACGCGGATGTCGACCTCTTCGCCGACGTCCAGCTGGAGCAGCGAGGACTCGAGGGCCTCGACCGATCCGGACGCGTCACCCTTGATGATCAGGTTCAGCTGCTGGACCTCGCCGGCCTTGAGCACCTTGTCCAGGTCCTCCAGCGACACGCGGCGCGTGCGCTTGGCGAACGCGGCGTTGCGCTCACGGGCGGCGCGCTTCTCGGCGATCTGACGGGCCGTACGGTCCTCGTCGACGACGATGAAGTTGTCGCCCGCACCCGGGACGTTGGTCAGGCCCAGGACCTGGACCGGCGTCGACGGGCCGGCCTCGGCGACGTTGTTGCCGTTGTCGTCGAGCATGGCGCGCACGCGGCCGTAGGCGTCGCCCACCACCATCGTGTCGCCGACCCGCAGGGTGCCCCGCTGGACGAGCACGGTCGCCACGGCACCGCGGCCGCGGTCGAGCCGGGACTCGATCGAGATGCCCTGCGCGTCCTGCGCCGGGTTGGCCCGCAGGTCGAGCGAGGCGTCGGCGGTGAGGACGACGGCCTCCAGGAGGCTGTCGATGTGCAGACCCTGCTTGGCGGAGATGTCGACGAACATGGTGTCGCCGCCGTACTCCTCGGCCACCAGGCCGTACTCGGTCAGCTGACCGCGCACCTTGGTCGGGTCCGCGCCCTCGACGTCGATCTTGTTGACCGCGACGACGATCGGGACGTCGGCCGCCTTGGCGTGGTTGAGCGCCTCGACCGTCTGCGGCATGACGCCGTCGTTGGCCGCGACGACCAGGATCGCGATGTCGGTCGACTTCGCACCACGGGCACGCATGGCGGTGAACGCCTCGTGACCCGGGGTGTCGATGAAGGTGATCCGGCGATCCTCTTCGTTGACCTCGGTCGTGACCTGGTAGGCACCGATGTGCTGGGTGATGCCGCCGGCCTCGCCCGAGGCGACGTTGGTCTTGCGGATGGCGTCGAGCAGACGGGTCTTGCCGTGGTCGACGTGACCCATGACGGTGACCACCGGCGGACGGACGACCAGGTCCTCCTCGGAGCCCTCGTCCTCGCCGAACTCCAGGTCGAAGGACTCGAGCAGCTCGCGGTCCTCCTCCTCCGGGCTGACGATCTGAACCGTGTAGTTCATCTCGTCGGCGAGGAGCTGGAGCGTCTCGTCGGAGACGGACTGGGTCGCGGTGACCATCTCGCCGAGGTTCATCATGACCGCGACGAGCGACGCCGGGTTGGCGTTGATCTTCTCCGCGAAGTCGGTGAGCGACGCACCACGCGACAGGCGAATGCTCTCGCCGTTGCCGCGAGGCAGCATCACGCCGCCGACCGACGGGGCCTGCATGGCCTCGTACTCCTGACGCCTCTGCCGCTTCGACTTGCGGCCACGACGGGCCGGACCGCCGGGACGGCCGAAGGCGCCCTGCGTGCCACCGCGGCCACCGGGACCGCCGGGACGGCCACCGAAGCCGGGACGGCCACCGCCGCCACCGAAGCCGCCGCCACCACCGGGACGACCGGCGAAGCCGCCGCCGCCACCGGGACGACCGGCGAAGCCGCCACCACCGGGACGACCGGCGAAGCCGCCGCCGCCACCGGGACGACGCGCGCCGTACTGGCTGCCCCGGGTACAGCGAGACTCTGCCGCGCCAGCCCGAAAGT
>NZ_JAESIF010000069.1:0-29333 GCF_016757295.1 Streptomyces sp. M2CJ-2
CGACCAGCACGAGGAGACGGTCAACGACTCACACCAGCCCCGTGACCAGCGCCTTCAAGATGGCGGATCTTCATTGAGTGGCGGCATTGAGGCCTGGCCCACGCTCTTCTCGCTGCTGCTCTCCTCATAGGGAGGCCAGGCTCTCTGCGCGAGGCGGTCAGCTGTGGCTTTGGCGTCGAAGTAGCGCCAGGCGGAGCGCACCTGAATGCCAAGCCACTCGGAGACGGCGGTGATCTGCTGCTCGATGGTGCCCGCCACGGTCGCCGGCGAGAGGGTCACCCCACGGTGCGCCAGCTCGGTGAGCGTCTGGAAACGGCTTCCTTGAACGCCCTGGTTGCTCCGCACGAACGGCATCGTAGGCGCGCTGGAGCAGCCGTCAGACGGCTTCGCCCGCATTGGGCCGGCGCAGGGTGCCCAGGGGCGACCGGGGTGTCGCAGCGTCGTTGGACAGGACATCGTGTGCATGCACATTCGCCCCCGCGGATACGCGAGCGAACCCCGGACCATGTCGGTCCGGGTGTGGTCGGGGCGCGCGGCTGCTACAGGTCGAACTCCAGGTGCTCGATGTCTGTGAACCGGACCTCCTCCAGGGAGCCGGCGCGGCGGCCGCCGTCCTGGAAGTACACCTCCTTGAGCGCTTCGGCCGCGATCTCCTTGAGCTCACGGTCGCCGGCACCTTGCTCCTGGGCGTCGAAGAGGCGGGCGGCGTACTGCGGCGGCAGCGCCACGGTCAGGTGCCGAAGGCGGCCCTCGTCCGTGGAGCCGATCGGCGCGGTGTAGCCGATCCGGGCCCGGGTGTCGATGACGATCCCGCCCGTGGTCGCCGCCTTCTGCCGGGCCTTGACCCGGATCTGCGGCTGCCACCGCTTGGTCACCTCGCGCTCCAGGCGCGCGGCGAGGTCCGGGCGGGGCTTTTTGATCTGGTCCTTCACGTACCGCTCCACGGTGCGCTGGGAGATCCGCAGCAGCTGGGCGACCACCCTGGTGCCCTTCATCTGCTTGACCAGGTACCGCATCTGCGCACCCGCGCTCTTGGGCGCCGGGCGGGTGAACGCCTTCTGCACCGCGGCGTCCAGGCCGTCCCCGAACAGGCTCATCGTGGTCTGCTCCTACTCTCCGTTGTCGACGTCGGTGACGGTGCCGTCCTTGATGTACCGGGCGAGGTTGAGCTCCGGGGCGTCGAACCGCTCGCGGACCTCCTCGCCGCACAGCACGCTCTGGGTGCCTTCGTGCTTGACCAGGCCCGGGTTGACGCCGAGCTTGAAGCCGCCGGGCAGCGGCCTGCCGCCGGAATAGGGCACGAAGTCCAGCGGGCTGGTGCCGTCGGCCGCGTACACGACGCAGTCGGACAGGACCGCGACCGGGTACTGACCGGTGAACGCCGCATGCTTGACGATCTTGCGGTGCAGGTTGATCCGGGTGCGGGAGATGACCGCCGCGCGGATGTCCGGCCGCCACGTCGGCCGGGCAGCGCGGAGACTCGCCGCAGTTCGAACCCGTGCTGGAGAAGGTCCGCGTGCCCCGCCTCGGGTCGGGCCGACCGCGCGTGCGTCCCGATCGAGTGCGCGCCGACAAGGCGTACGCCTCCCGCACCGACCGCGCCTACCTGCGGCGCCGCGGCATCCGCTGCACCATCCCGGACAAGGCCGACCAGGCCCGCAACCGCCAGAAACGCGGCTCGCGCGGCGGCCGGCCACCGAAGTACGACCCACAGGACTACAAGGCCCGGCACGCGGTCGAACGCCTGATCAACAAGCTGAAGGCGTGGCGCGGGATCGCCACCCGCTACGACAAGACCCCCGAGAGCTACCTCGCCGGACTCCACCTGCGTGGAGCCGTCATCTGGATCCGCAGCCTTCAACCAGCACCATGATCACGACTCCGTACACGCCCTAGTCGGTTTCCCCGACCACGGATGCGAGGTGATCGAGGAGCCGGTCGAACTCGGGGGTACTGGTGAACTCCTGGTGCTTCTCGGCGTCGGCGAGTTCGTGCCGGATGTCGCGGACCCGTTTGCGTACGTCCTTGGTCTTGTCCTTCCCCTTCTCTCTGCCCTCAGCCAGCTTGTCCCGGGCTTGGGAGACCTTGTGTTCCAGATCGTCGGCGAGGTGCGGGTCGAGCCGACCTTCGCCGGCGGCCGTGCTCAGCTCCTGGGACACCCGGCCGAGCAGCACCCCGGGGTCGTTGGACAACGCTGCGGGTGTGTCGACGGCAGCGGACGGGCTCGGCGGAGGAGAAGCACCTGAAGCAGCGGGCGATGAGGAAGCGGGGTCGGCGGCGGCCACCTGTGCGGAGTCCGGCTGGAAGAGGAGGTATCCCGCGGTCGCGAGGGCGGCCGCTGCGAGTCCCGAGACGGCGACCGTACGCGACCGGGAGTCACGCCTGCGGGATCGTCGTGTGGCAGGAGCCGGCAGCACAGCCGTGCGCCCCACCGCGGCGGCCGGTCGTGAGGACGACGGCGGTGTGGGCTGCGCCGTCGCGGCCGCGCTCGACCTTCCCGGAGCAGACAGCCAGTTGGCGACCTGTTCGGCGCCGGGGCGCGCTTCCGGTTCCTTGGCGAGCAGCGCCAGGACGAGTTGTTCGAGCTCCGCCGGAAGCTCCACGCCCATGCCGCGCGGAGGTGAGGGCAGCTCCTGGACGTGCTGGTAGAGCAGTGCGGTCGGGGTGTCCGCGCGGAAGGGCGGGTATCCCACCAGGAGCTCGTACAGGACGCAGCCGAGGGCGTACATGTCGGAGGCCGGGCCGGCGTCCTTTCCGAGGGCTCGTTCCGGGGCGAGGTAGGAGACGGAGCCCACGATCATGCCCGCGCTGGTGAGCCCGGCCGCCGTGTCGTCGGCGAGGCGGGCGATACCGAAGTCCACCACCTTGACCGTGCCGTCGGCGGCGAGCAGGAGGTTGGCGGGCTTGATGTCGCGGTGGATGACGTTCTGCCGGTGTGCGGCGGCCAGGCCTGAGGCGATCTGGCCGCCGATGGCGGCCACCTCGCGCGGTGTGAGCGCCCCCGCCGAGGCCAGCCGGTCGGCCAGGCTGTGCCCCTGGACGATTTCCATGACCAGGTACAGACGGTCGTCGGCCTGGCCGAAGTCGTAGATGGCGACGATATTGGGGTGGCTCAGGCGAGCGGTCGTCTGCGCCTCCTGCCGGAAGCGGGCCGCGGCCGACGGGTCGATGCCGCCGGCCAGGAGCAGCTTGACCGCGACCGGACGGCCAAGGACCTCGTCTCGCGCGCGCCAGACCTCGCCCATCCCCCCTCGGCCGAGAAGCTCCTCGAGCCGGTACCGAGCCGCCAACAGCACGCCGAACACCCTCCAAGTGGACTGCCAGGACCGAACCCTGCCAGGCCGGGCACCAGGGTTCCTCTCGCTCGCGCGATGAGATACCGCCCGGTCAGGGGCAGCGACCGTGCGGTAGCCGGACCGCCGGCGCACACCGGCGGGGTCCCATTTCCAAGATCGCAGCAGGCTATCAGGACCCCGCCCGCCGGTTCGACCGAGCGAGCACGGAGAGTGACGTCTTGCCCACGTGTCAGGGGTGCGGATGCCCGCATCCGGGCGCCCTGCCACGTGTGGGGCGCCCAGGCCGGCCTTTCGAGCAGGGGCAGACCCGCCACGGGGGTTAACCGGATCTGCCCCTGCACGTCGGCGCCCGCGAGCCTCCCCCCGGAGTGCAGACGCCTGACCCCGCCCGGGGTCACTCCGTACAGCGCGCCATGGAACCGAAGTGTCACAGGTGACGGTGGATGGTCGCGAGGTCAACACCCTCGTGAAGAGCGCCTCTACCAACGTCACAGCCATGACACGAAGCGTGCACGCCCCGAGCGACGCGACCTGCTGACGATGGCGGCCAGGTCTCCTTCCCCGAGGATGCGCGCCGGGCGTGGCGGCTCGCCGATGCCGGCCGTGTGCTCAGCGCGTGCCGGTCGTCGCCGTGCTGTAGGCGTACAGGGCGACGACGCCGACCACGCAGGCGAGGATCGTCCAGGAGACGAGGCTCGTCCGTTTCCCCTTCCGCCCGGGCCGTTGCGGCTTCCCGGGCCGCTGGGTCCGGCCGGGTGCCGCCGGGGCGGGTGGTGCGGCGTCGGCGGCGGTCGCGGCGAGCAGGCGGCGGCAGGCCGCGGCGAGCTCGCCGGTGCCGGCACGGAGCGGTACGAGGGTCTCCGAACGCGCCGGAGCGGTGGTGCCGCCGTCGAGGATGCGGCCCGCCCGGAGCAGGATTTCGTCCCGGCGGCCCGAGGGGGCCAGGCTGATCCAGCGCTGCACATGCTCTCCACGGATGACCACTCCCCCGGCCCGGTCCCGGTACACGGTGTGCCGGCGCCAGAGCATGTCTGCCAACTGCGTTGCGGTTTCTCTCAGTTGGGTGCTCAAGACCCGTCCCCCAGAGCCGTACGGTCAAGCGAACGGGAATCGTACTCCAGCGTCTCTGTGTCGCTCGGGGCGGCCCGGAATGGGGTGATGTGGTCCGTGCAGGCAGGGCACACGGAGCGGCGCCGGGGTCGTGGTGGGCCGGCAGGTTCCGTCGACGTGCAACTGACAGGAGATTGGCTGTGACCGGCTGGACTCCACCGCCGCTCGGCGATCCCCGTGAACAACTTCCCGACCATCTGCTCGCCCTGATCCCAAAACGCCCGTACCTGTCCACCGCCTGCCAAGCCGCCCAAGACTTCGAGGCGGCGGCCACCGCACACCCCGAACAGGTCGGCGAGCTGACCCGGTGGCGGGACCGAATGCGTGCCCGCTGCCGCGTCGACAACAAGTTCACCGGCCGACTGTGTGTAGCGGCACACCACCAGGAGACCTCCACCCGCATCCGGGAGTAGCCGTGACCGTCGTCGGCTTCGACTTCGGGAGCGGCCGGCCACAGCGGCCCCGCCTCTCGCTCCGAGGTGGTGGGGCGTTGCGGTGTGCGCACGCCGCCAAGCGCCTATGGCCAGTACAGCTTGGCGTCCTCGGCGCACCGCGGAGCGGCGGGCCGTGCTGGCGGAGCTGGGCATGGAATGGGCATAGGCAGATCGCGTACCGCACGACAACAGGGGCGCAGCCGCCGGACGCGCCCCAATCGCCGTGTGGGTGGGGTCTCTTGCGCTTGGCTGAGAAACGGGAGGCCTGGATCGGATACCGATGACCTGCGTCTGATGCGATTGCTGCAGCACGTGGGGCAGCGAGTTGTGATCGCTCCGCGAACCTCCCTGGACGAAGCACGCGGGTGGCAACTGCGCCTGAGTAAAGGTACTCAGGCGGGTTGCGTCGCTCGGCCCTGGCGCGGCCGGTCCAGGTTGCCCACCATCAAGTGCTCCCCCATGTCGAGAGAGGATTCCTATGGGCCGTGACCTGCTGCAGCTGCGCCCCGCTACTCCGGAGGATCTGGAGTGGATCTACGAACTGCGTCACCGGGTGTACGCACAGGAGCTGGGCCAGCATGCGCCGGATCCGGCCGGGCGGCTTCGCGACGGGCTGGACGGCGACAACGTCTACCTGGTCGCGGCGCGAGGAGCGGCCCGCATCGGCTTCGTCAGCCTGACTCCGCCCTGGTCGGGGCGGTACGCGCTGGAGAAGTACCTGACCCGTGACGAGCTGCCGCTGCTGACCGAAGACGACCTGTTCGAGGTGCGCATCCTCACCGTTGAGCCGCGCTGGCGGGCCACCGCGGCGGCGCCCCTGCTGATGTGGGCGGCGCTGCGCTGGATCGCCGCCCGGGGCGGTCGCCGGGTGGTGGCGATGGGGCGTACCGAGCTGCTCGACATGTACCTGGCCGTCGGCCTGCGCCCGGTCGGCCGCACCGTTCACAGCGGTGCTGTGACGTTCGAGGTGCTGACCGGCAGCGTGACCGAGCTGACGAAGCTCGCGCTGGACCGGTACGGCACCACGCTGGAGCGTCTGCGGTCCGTGGTGGACTGGCGGCTGGACATGGCGTTCGCCCCCCGGCCGGACGGCTGCGAACACGGCGGCGCCTCGTTCACCGCCATCGGCGCGGACTTTCGTACCCTGCACCGGCGCCAGCACATCGTCGCGGCCGACGTGCTGGACGCCTGGTTCCCGCCGGCCCCCGGGGTGCGGGCGGCGCTCGCGGACGACCCGGCCTGGGCCGCCCGCACCTCGCCGCCGACCGGCGCCGAGGGCCTGCTGGCGGACATCGCCACGGCCCGGGCGCTGCCGATAGAAACGCTCGCGGTGGGCGCCGGCTCGTCCGACTTGATCTACAGGGCGTTCGGCCAGTGGCTGACCCCGGAGAGCCGGGTGCTGCTGACAGACCCGTGCTACGGCGAGTACGCCCACGTCACGGAGCGGGTGATCGGCTGCCGGGTGGACCGGTTCCGGTTGCGCCGCGAGGAGGGCTGGCGGATCGATTCGGACCGGCTGTCCGCAGCCGTGACATCCGGCCGCTACGACCTCGTGGTGGTGGTCAACCCGAACAACCCGACCGGACGCCACGCGCCGGCCGCGGAGCTGCGCTCGCTGATCGCCGCCGCGCCGGCCCGCACCCGGTGGTGGATCGACGAGGCATACCTGGGCTATGCCGGCCTGACCGAGTCGCTTGCCGGCCTCGCCGCAACGGACCCGCGGGTGGTCGTCTGCACCTCACTGTCCAAGATGTACGCGCTGTCCGGCCTGCGGGCCGCATACCTGGTGGCCGAGCCGGCCACCGCGGCACAGCTGCGCCGATGGACCCCGCCCTGGCCGGTCAGCCTCCCGGCGCAGCTGGCCGCCGTGGCGGCCCTGCGCGACCCGGCGTACTACAACGACTGCTGGCTCCGCACCCACGCGCTGCGTCGGCAACTGGCCACCGACCTGGCAGGGTTGGACAAGTCCGTGGTGGTCGAGGAGGCCGTGGCGAACTTCCTCACCGTGACCCTGCCGTCCGGGGGGCCGAGTGCCGCGCACCTGGTGAACGAGTGCCGCCGCCACGACGTGTACCTGCGCGACCTGTCGCCGCTGTCGCCGCAGTACCAGGGGCGCACCGTGCGCATCGCGGTGAGGGACACCGCCGAGAACGCGCGCATCGTGGCCGCGTGCCGGGCCGCCCTGGACGTGCTGCGGCCGGGTCCGTCCTCGCTCGTTGCGATACCTGCGGGCGTTCCGGCCGCCGGATCCGCTCGATGATCACCGTGGCCTCCCTGGCGCCCTACCTCGGCGGGGCGCTGGTGCTGGGTGGCATCGCGGTGGCAGCCTCCCGGCGCCGTGAGCTGCTGATCCGGTGGTGTGCCTGGGCGGTCGGGGTGCCACTGGTCACCGGGGCGTTCTGGTGGGGCCGCCCGGGCGCCGCCGCCATCGCCATCCTGGTCGGGGTGATCGCGGTGATGGAGTTCGGCGGGCTGATGCGGCTGGGCCGGGCAGACCGGCTGGTGTTGGCCGCGGCGGTGACCGGCGTGGTGCTGGCCGCCTGGCTGGCGCCCGACCAGGTGCTCCGGGTGGTCGCGATCGGGGCGCTCGCGGTGGCCGCGGTGCCGCTCCTGGCCGGCGATGCCGGCACTGGCCTGCACCGGCTCGGTGCCGGCCTGCTCGGGCTGGCCTGGCTGAGCGTGCTGGCCGCGTTGGTGCCGCTCGGGGCGAGCGCGCTGGCGCTGTTCGTGGCGGTCTCGATCGCCGACATCGTGGCGTACTTCGCCGGTCAGGGGCTCGGCGGGCCGCGACTGTCGCCACTGTCACCGGCCAAGCGGTGGAGCGGCACTGTGGCCGGGGCCGCGGCCGGCCTCGCCGTGCTCGCCGTGCTGTCTGTTTTGAGCTGGCCGATGGCGATCGCGGTGGCGGTGGGCGGCCCGGCCGGCGACCTTCTCGAATCCATGATCAAAAGAGGTGCGCGGGCCAAGGACGCCGGCCGCTGGCTGCCCGGCTCCGGCGGGCTGCTGGACAGGATCGATTCGCTGCTCATCGCGCTGGCCGTCCTGCTCGTCCTGCGCTGACCTGTGAGGCCAGCCGACTCACACCGACAAAGGGCCGGCTGCCGTCCCGGGGCGGCGTGCGGGCCGGGGCCCGAGGCCCGCGCAGGTTCCGGCACGCGGTCTGCGATGAAGGCCAGCGAGGTCGCGCCACTGGGTGCCGCGAACGAGCGAGATGGGTGACAGGCGAACGCGACTCATGTTCGTGGCTCTTCGGCTTTGGTGGTCTTGATCACCAGGAATCCCGTTCGTCGTTTCCAGTCAGGTGAGTCTTTCCGATCGACCGCACCAGGGCGCATCACTCATCTCGCGATCTGAAAGCGCATCGGCTTTGGCACCTTGAGCATTCAGAATTCCGGGCAGATCCTCCAATGCCGCGGCCCCCGGTGGGGGGTACCGGAGGCCGCGGCGCAGGGAGATGGCTCAGAACGCCAGGGTCCAGCCGTTGAGGGTGCCCGTGGCACCCTGGGAGATGTCCTCGATGTAGAGCTTCCAGGTGCCGTTCGCCGGGGAGGCGCTTGCGTCGACGGTGTAGATCTGCTGGATGGTGCCGCCACCCTCCGTCGCGGAGTCTGGTTTCACCAGGTACAGCTTGCCGTCCGGATCGACGAGATGGATCTCCAGGTCACCGCGCCACTCGTGCGTGGCGTCCACGTACACCTTCAGCTTCTTCGGCGCGGCTCCGGTGATCCCGCTGACGGTGACCGGCGACTCCAGCACTCCGGGGTCGGGCAGGCTGTGCCGGGTCTGGTTCTCGTACGAGGGGAACGTCAGCGACCATCCGTTGAGGGTGCCGGTGGAGCCGTCGGATGCATCCCGGACCTGGAGCTTCCAGGCACCGTCCGCCGGGGAGGCGCTGGCATCGATGGCGTACGTGGCCTTGATGTCGCCGCCGTCCTCCGTCTCGGACGTCGACTTGATCGGATATGACGTGCCGTCGGGAGCGACCAGGTCGATACTCACGTCGCCGCGCCACTCGTGGGTGACGTCCACGTACACCTGCAGCGCCGCGGGCGCGTTGCCGGGGAAACCGGACACGGTGATCTCGGAGGTGACGGTGCCCGGGTCCGGGATGGCGAAGGAACCGGTCTTCTTGAACGGGGTGGGGAACGTCAGTGACCAGTCTGTAAGCGTGCCGGTGGCGCCCGCGGAGGTGTCCTGGACCTGGAGCGTCCAAGTGCCGTTGGCGGGGGCGGCGCTGGCATCGACTGTATAGGTAGTGCTGATGGTGCCGCCGTCTTCCGTCTCGGACGTCGTTTTCAGCGGGTACAGCTTGCCGTTCGGGTCGGCCAGGGAGATCTTCAGGTCGCCGCGCCACTCATGCGTGGCTTCCACGTGCACCTGGAGGTTCTTCGGCGCGTTGCCGGGGATGCCAGTCACAGTGATCGGCGACTGAGCCGTTCCCGGATCGGGGATGGTGTAGTCCGTGTTGTTGACGATCATTGAAGGCCGGGGCTTGGCGGCCGGCTCGGGCTCCGGATTGGGCTGCGTCCCGTCCAGCGCCGCGCCGATGTCGATACGCGGGGTGCTGGCGCCGGTGTAGGTGATGCTCTTCCCGGTGGACTCCAGAAGCGACTCGAGTTCCCCGATGCTCTTGGTCGGGAACGCCTCGCGGAGGATCGCGAAGCCACCAGCCACATGTGGCGCGGCCATGGAGGTGCCGTTCTTCAGGGCGTAGCCGTCACCGGGCATGGAGGAGACGATGCCCGTGCCGGGGGCGAGGACGTCCAGCAGCGCGCCACGGTTGCCGAACGAGGACAGTTGGTCGTCGTCGGTGGTGGAGCCGACCGCGATGGCGGAGGAGATGCAGGCGGGTGCGCTGACCGCGTCGCCGTAGCCGTTGTTCCCGGACGCGACCACGGTGGCGACACCGGCGTTGAACAAGTTGTCGATGGCAAGTTTGCGCGGGTCCGTCTCGCAGGCAGCAGCGTACCGTCCGCTGCCGAGGCTCAAGTTGGCCGCGACCACCGGGGTTCCGGACTGACGGAGCTGCAGCACCTTCTCCAGCGCCGCGATCTGAGCGCTGGTGAAGCTGAGCACGCAGGGTGCGGCACCGGGACCGCAGAAGTCCTCGGAGGCGAACTTGCTGAAGATCTGGATGGCGACGATGTCGGCGCCGGGGGCGACACCTCGCGCGGGGGCTCTGGCGATGCCGGTGCCGTCGCCCGCGGCGATACCGGCCACATGGGTTCCGTGGGAACAGGCGGCGATGGTCGCGCATGCTCCGGTCTCGGAGTCTGCGGTGCCGGGACCCTCCTGTGCCGCGGTGTCGTTCGGGCACAGGCTGGTTGCGGAGTAATCATCGTCGATCGGCGAGAAGCACGCCTCGGCGATGATCCGGTCCTGCAGGAACGGATGCTCGGTGGCGACGCCGGTGTCCAGGACGGCGATCGCGCTGCCCGCGCCAGTCATGCCCGCTGTGGCGGCCTGGGCACCACCGATGAGGGGGACACTCTCGTCCAGGGCTGGCGGTACCGGTACATCTTCAGTGACGCTGACTACGCCCGGCTGGGCGGCCAGTTCGTCCAGACCGCTTCTGGCAACCTTGAGGGTGATCACCGGCAGGGTGTCGAAGGACTGCAGCGTGTCACCGGCCTCTGCCGCGTCGGCCAGGTCGGTGCGGCTCTCGGTGACGACGTTGACGCGGACGGTGCCGCCGTCGGCGGTCTCGTCGTACAGTGGCGGGTCGATCGGGTCGCTGGTCGTTCCGGCTGCTGTGGTAGTGCTCAGCGGCGCGGCCGCGTGGGCCGGTAGCGCACCGAGGGACGCGGTGATCACTGCCGTGATGACCGCAGACCATATCGGTCTCTTCACTTCTTCTCCGTCAGAAGTGCGGGCATGCTGATGCCCGCGGATGGGCGCGAAGCCGAAGGCCGGATGGTGAGACGTACCGCCATCCGGCCTTCATGCCTGAGTCGCATTGCTCGTCAGAAGGTGCGCTCGAGGGTCAGGTTGCCTTCGCGCCGTTCTTCGCCCGGCCGACCACCGCCACCGCCGCGTAGTACACATTGGCGGTGGAGCGGCAGATGCTCTTGAAGCGGTAGCCGCTGCAGGTCTTGGTGTAGAGCGAGGCCCAGAAGACACTGTCCACGTTGAGGCCCTTGTTGCGGGACAGGTACTTGTAGTAGCCCTTGTACGAGTTGCCGATGGTGCCGTAGCCGTAGTCGTGCTGGTCGCAGGCGGGGCGGAAGTCGTAGCCGAGCGGCCTGTCCGGAGCGCTGGTGCAGTGGTCGTGGTTGATGCCGCGCACCTTGGTGCCGTTCGGCAGCCTCTTCCACGACGGGGAGTGCCAGCCGTAGTGCGCCACCTTGGTGGTGCAGCCCGACTTCGTGTAGTACATCCAGCTCGTCGCGGTGTTGCAGTACGACGGGTACGACTGCGGCCCCGAGATCTCGTCGTCGAGGAACTCAGCGGGGGCCGGTGGGTCGGTGAGGGTGAAGTCCGGGCTCGGCGCGTCGCCCTCGACCGGAGCACCTGGGGTCGGTACGTCCCCGCCGGTGGAGGTCGCACTCGGCAGGGCGGACCCGGCCGAGAAGTCGAGGTGCCAGCTGCCGTTAGTCGGCGAGGTGAGGTCGGACAGCCGGTCGGTGGCGTCGTAGTCGTACGTGGCCTCCGGCTCACTGGACTCGGTCGGGTCGGTCACGGTGCGCAGCAGGCCAGAGGAGTCGTACGCGTACTGGGCGAGGGTCTGCGTGGTGGCACCCTCTGTGACAGTGATCTCCTTGACCTGGCCCGCGTAGTCACCGACGGAGGAGGACGTGGCCGTGGTCGCGTCCGCGTAAGTGACCGTGGTGGACGTCTCCAGCTTGTCGCCGAAGGCCGGATTCGTGATCTCGGCGACGCGTCCCTGGGCGTCGTACTCGACGGCGGTGGCGTAGATGTTGCTGCCGACGTCCGTGACACGCCAGGTGTCGGCGCCTGAGCCGGCCTGCTCCCACTCGTAGGTGGGTTTGAGGTCCGCTGCCGGGATCTGCTGGCCGGACTCGTCGGTGAAGGTGTCGTCACCTTCCACCGTCGTGGTGAGGTCCACGCCTATGACCTCGACGATGGAGGTCTCCAGGGCCCCCATCGCGTCGTTCCACCTGGAGGTCTCGGTGATCTGAGACCCGTCCGCGGTCACGTACTTCTTCACGCCGCCACCACTGGGATAGTCGACGCTGGACTTGAGGTTGTACTGGAGCGTCTCGTTCACACCGAGGTCGGTCACCAGGATGGTGTCGCCCCGCTGCTCCAGCTTCCGGTTGAGCTGACCGCCGACGAACTCGGCTTCCCAACTGGGGCCGAAGACCCCCATGTCGGCACGGGTGTCCGGGGCGTCCTCCGGCGAGGCGACGCCGTCGGCCTGCACACTCACCGAGTGCCGGCGGTTGATGAGAACGCTGGGCACATCGGTCTCGGTGACCTCGAAGGACTGGGTCTCGGAGAGGTACATGCCGGGGCCGACATCCTGAATCGTTCCTTCAGCCAGCGGCTGGTCGACGGTCTCCGCCGCTAACGCCTGCTGCGGAAGCAGCAGCGAGAGGCTGACCACGGCAGCCACAGACAGCGCAGTTCTGCGCACAAGTACCCCCTCATGAAGATCTCTTGAAAGATCGCCAGGTAACGTAAAGCCCCTGTAAGTGTTTCCACAAGTACATATGAAAAGAAGGCAAGAGTCCTGATTGGTTGCAGTGGCAAAAGATCACCAACTGGCGCGGGTGGAGAGGGTTCCACGCTCACGTGCGGCGCGCGACCCGACTCAAGGTTGCGCCCATGGTGGGGTTACTCGTCCCGCTGTCCGCTTCTCGCGGCCTCCACGGTTCACGCCCGTGAAGCATGGATCGTGGCCGCAAGTTGATGTGAGCATGATCACTTGAGGCGTCCTGCAGTGAACCGCTAGCATCAAAATATGCCAAAAGATTACAAAAGAGGACTCATCTCCAGTGTGTCGGAGGGGTTGAAGTCCGCTCGACTGGCACTCAGAGCCCTCTTGTGGGGCATCGCCATCACGCTGACGGCAATAACTGCCTGGATCGTCTGGGTGATTGTCATGTCGGGTGGCGGGCTTACGCTCGCGGTGTTCGTCCTGGTGCTCGCCGTTCCGTGGCCGCTGCTCTACTTCGCCACTTCGCGCCGGACGCGGTCGTCCCGCACTGGCCGCCCCAAAGCTGATTAACGCTGATCCCCGTGAGGCAGTGTGATTGGCAGAGCGCTCACTTGCTGCAACTTCTGTGCCGGAATGAGTACTTGTACTCATGTCTGAGCGGGCCCCTCGGTCCACCGTTGAGAACACCCGCCCTCGGACCGACCAGAAGGAACCCGCGATGCCGAATGCCTCCCACCCGCGCCGCTTTCCACGTATGCGACAGCTCTTGGCGCTTGCTACCGGCAACTGGCTCGCCAGGAGCTATCTGGCTGTCTTCGCCGTCTCCGTCCTGATCATGTTCCTCTTTCCGGAGAGCGACGTCGCGTCGAGCCCCCTGCTGCTCACGGCACCTCTCTCCTTCCTGGCTATGACCCTCCCCTTCGGTCCGGGCACTGAGGGCGGCGGGTCAGCCGAGGCACTAGCCATCGGCTTCTGGGTCGTATGGCTCCTCCTGTGCGCCTTCGTGAACGCCGCCGTGCTCGGCGTCTTCCTCACGAGATCCACGACCGCCGCACCTCCCAGCCTGCGTGAGCCCTTCCCGCGTGTCTCGACCACCTCTGAGCGGGAGGAAACAGATATGGCGCGTCCTGCAAACCCCCGCTCGCAAAAGACTCGGGCCCTGCTGGCACCTGCAGTGGACAACTGGCTCGCGCGCGGGTACCTCGCTGTGGTCGCGGCGTCGCTTGGGTTCTTCCTGTATGCCGCGTACCTGCTGCCGGACCCGGGGTTCGCAGGTATCTGGCCGCTCATGACCACGGCGCCGCTCAGCATCGTCGCCTTTCTCGTGGCGTCACCGGTCGAGTGGGCCTCCTCGCTCGCCTGGCTGAGCCCGTTGATCTTCTCCGCCGGTGCGGCCCTGTCCGGGCTGTTGAACGCTGTGCTGCTCGGCCGGCTCGCACGGAGGCTGCGGGTGCGGGAAGCGCGCCCGGCCGCCTGAGGACGGCGCCGCATCAGCGAGGTCCAGGGCGCGACGGCCACCGTACAGACCCGCGCACATGGCGCGGTACACGGTCGGATCGTCGGGATCGGCGAACGCTTGCGCAAGGGCCCGGGTGACCTCGCCACGTGTCATGCGGTTGCGCTTCAGGTCGTCGGCCACCTGCCGCGCTCGCTGGTCGACGGCCTTACGCAGGGCAGCGCCGGCGGGGTCCTGAGGCGCGGTTTCGTCGTCGGGGCCGGCGGGGTCGGTGAGCAGCTTCTCCGCGCGCTCCCGCAGGGCCTCCGTGGGGGCAGTATCGCCTTCCGGCCCCGGGAGTTCCTTGACGATGGCGACGATGGCGCCTGCCGTGACCTTCGCGACAGCACGGACCGCCGCACAGGGAGCACAGCGGACCGTGCTGCGCCCGCAGGGCGGCCCCGCCGACATATGGCACCCTGGGGCCACCGCCACGGAAGAAAGAGCCGCTCACGGCCCGCTCAGGGGTTTGCTGCGCCCCGTCGCCCCGCGTGCCTCGCTGCGATCTGCCACCTTCGTGGCAGTGCCGCGACCAGGTCATCCACCACACCATGACAGCCAAACAGTCAGCGCCTACCGCCTCATGACAGTGCCCCACCCATACTCAACACCCCTACCAGCGAAATGACCCTGGCCTGATACGCCGTCACTGACACCCAACCGGTACAGCGCAGCATGCACGACGCACACGCCTCGGGTGGCGTCTGGAGCGCCAGGCTTCGGTAGTGAAGAAGTACTCCAGGCCGCGAGAATCGGGCGATGACCGACCGCCGCCCGCTGGGCACCGGACCGACCCGCACCGCCACCGAAGCGGAGCTGCCGCCCGCGCCACGCGCCCCACTCGCCGCCGAACGCCTGCCCACCGCCCCCGCCGCCGACCCGATGCCCACGCGACCGGCCGCCGGGCGCCGCACCCTGGGCGCCGGCCCCGGCGGTAATCCGCAACCACCCACAGCCGAATGCACAGCTGCACAGCCACCCCCGGTCTGACGGCGCAGCCCGGCTCTACAGGTCGAACTCCACGTGCTCGACGTCGGTGAACTGCACCTCCAGGCCGGTCGCGCGGCGGCCGCCGTCGCGGAAGTACACCTCGCCGAGGCCCTGGGCGGCGATGCCGCGCAGCTGCTGCTCACTGGCGCCGGCGTCGTGGGCGTCGAAGAGGCGGGCCGCGTACTGCGGGGGCAGGGCGAGGGTGAGGCGGCGGATGCGGGCGTCGTCGGTGGTGCCGGGCGCGGCGGTGAACCCGAACCGGGCCCGGGTGTCGACGACGATGCCGCCAGTGGTGGCTGCCTGCTTGCGGGCCTGGGCGCGGATGCGGGGCTGCCGGCGGGCGCGGACCGCGTCCTGAAGGCGTCGGCCAAGGTCCGGGCGGGGCCAGCGGAGCTGGTCCTTGACGCACCCCGCTCCACGGTGCGCTGGGTGATGCCGAGCAGGTCGGCCACCGCGCGGGTGCCCTTGAGCTGCCTGACGACTCTGCCGCGCAATTCGCCAGCCCCGTCAGGCACAGCCGCTCAAAGCGCCGGGCATGGCCGCGTCGCCGCGGCGAACAGGTTTTGGGGATCCGGGCAGGGAGGGAGCTGCGACCTGACGCGTAGCGTCCGCTCGGGCTGCCGGTAGCCGCCGCGGTGCGCGAGGGGCGGAGCCGGCAAAGGCCGGTCTACAGGCGGACGATGACCAGAGCGACGTCGTCGCGTCCGCCGTCGGCCACGCCGAGGCGGGCGAGCAGGACGTCGGCCAGACGATCGGGGCTCAGACGGGCGTGGCGGGCGAGGACGTCGGCGAGGCGGTGCAGCCCGGCGTCGATGTCCTCGCCGCGGCGTTCGATGAGTCCGTCGGTGTAGAGGACGAGGGTGTCGCCCGGGGTGTAGGCAACCGTGGCCTGGGGGCGCGGGGCGTCCTCGGTCAGGACGCCCAGGGGAGGGTTGGTGGCCTCATCGAGCAGGACGACGGTGCCGTCCGGCCGGGCCAAAAGGGGCGGGAGGTGGCCGGCGCTGGTGTAGGTGAGGTGCCGTTGGCGGGTGTCGATGACGGCCTTGACCGCGGTGGTCGCCAGTGCGCCCTCGAAGGCGCGGGCGTACCGGCTCAGGACGTCCATCGCCGCGCCGGGTTCGTGGATGGCGCGGACGGCGGCGGACAGGGCGCTGCGGAGCATGCCCATGACGGCGGCGGCCTCCAGGCCGTGGCCGACCACGTCGCCGACCGCCACGGTGTACGTGTCCTCGGACAGGTCCACCACGTCGTACCAGTCACCGCAGACGTTGAGGGAGCGGACGGCGGGCAGGTAGCGCACGGCGATCTCCCGGTGCGCGGCCAGGTCCGGGGAGTGCAGCATGACCTCTTGCAGGGCGAGGGCAGTACGGCGTTCCCAGTCGTGGGCATCGCGGAGTTCCTCGTTGAGGCGCTGGAGTTCCTGCGCCCGCGTGAACAGTTCGGCCTCCGTCGCCTTGTGCTCCGCGCCCGGGGCATCCGGCTTCAGGCGGAGGGGACGGGTCCGTGCGAACTCGGTCATGTCCTCCACCCGGTGGAGGATCCACTGCACCTCTCCGTCGGCTCCGAGGACGGGTGTGTTGATGGGCGACCACCACTTCTCCCGGAACCCTCCCGGATGGCCGGAGACCGGGATGTCGTACTTCTGCACCGCCATCGTGTCCGGTTCCTTCGACCGCAGGACCCGCCGGAGGGAGGCCTGGAGATTGTGCACCCCGTCGGCGTCCGGATCCGCCGGATTCTCGGGGTGGGCATCGAAGAAGTACCGGCCGCTCAGCTCCTCCCGGGTCCGGCCCGTGGCCCGCAGATAGGCCTCGTTGACCTCAACGATCACCAGCTCGGGGTCCAGCACCAGAGAAGGGCTGCACGCCACGGCGAACAACGCCCGGTAGTCGATCCGCGATGTGGTCACACACGCTCTCCTGTCCGGTCCCTCCTGTCTCATTCCCGGTCCGCGGCCATGCGGTCAGCCGTGAGCGGCGGTCTGTCGGCTCGCCGGAGGCGCCGAGTGCGAATCTGCACCGGAAAGACACGCCGCGACCTGCAGCAACCTCACGAGCCGTCACCGCAAAAACTGCACCCCGATGTCACCACCACCCCACACCCCACGGCGAACCCCCAGCCCACCGCCCTGACACCAGTGCTGGAGGACACTGGTGTCACCTCTACAGAAACCGGTGACATGGAGATGCAGATTCGCAGGCTGCCGCCAGACCCACAAGGAAGCTCCAGAGCGTCACCGCCCGGTGGGGACCAGCCGTCAAAGCCAATGAGGTCATGAACACCCTCTGCCCCGACGAACTCTTGCCATTCGACGATGGCCAGGGCACCGGCGCACCCCGCCCGGACCGGTCACGGAGGCCGTCGTCCCGGGGCGTCCGTCACCACGGGGAGGGGGCCGGGTCGTGCCGTCGGGATTCCGTCCGTCTCCCGGATGAGTGGCCGCTCTGCAACTCGCCAGTCCCAGAGGTTCGTTGACAGGGGGCGTCGCCGGGCGTTGACTGGCGGGACGGTGGAGGCCGACCAGGCGGGCCATGAGCGTCAAGGGTTTTCGTTCGGCTCAGGCCCCGCGAGCCCGGCTTGATCCAGACGAGGGCCGGGTGGCACTCGGACGGTGCGACGCACAGGGAAGTGGCACACGATGATGTACGACCAGGCACGCGCCCAGCAGCCTCCGGACAAGGGTGTCAAAGCCGCCGCACGCCGGGCCCCGGGACCTGAGCCGCTGCTGCCCGCCGAGGAGCGGGACCGAGTCGCCCAGCGCCTGCGGCAGGCCCTCCTCGACTTCGCCGACACCCCGCGTGAGGCGCTGGAAGCGGCCGAGCGCGCCTTCGACGAGGTCACCGCAGAGCTCGCGAGCGCCCTTGCGGAACGGCGACGCGTCCTGCGTGCGGGCTGGCAGGGCCAGGACGCCCAGGCGCAGGCGGAGGAGTTCCGGCACGCGCTGCGGCAGTACCGGGAGATCACGGAGCGACTCCTGCGCCTGTAGACAGGCCCGGCCCAGCGGCAGGCCACCGCCGCCCCGGGCCGGGTGGCGCCGGTCGCAGTACGGCTGATGCGGGTGGGTGCACGCTCACGTGCCACCTCCCGGAAGGGCGACTCCGGCGTGTTCCGGTCGAAGTCGTTGTCTTCGCCGTTGGCGCGACAGTGCAGGTGACGCCACCTCCAGCACTCGCTCGCGGACCGGGCCGGTGCCCCGCTCAGGAAGGGGGCATGACCCAAGCAGCCGACATCCGCGAGTGGCGCGATTACGTCGTCGTCATGCGCCCCCCTGGCGGTACGGCAGCATCGGTGTCCGACTGGATCGACACCGACGCCCAGCTCTAGACCCACACCCATACGCACCGTCGCCTCCTCGGTGGGGATGCCCCCGATGGCGAGCAGAGCGTGCGCGGCCGCCGTCTTCTGATCTTGATGCTGCACCACGCCCTCTGCGGCCGACGGGGCAAAAGCCGGCCCGCCTCGCTTCCCCCACGACCAGGGGCGGTCCCCTCAGGAAACCGTGTGGGGCTCGAATAGTCATCGCCGCTGGTCAAGAGGCGTAGCGGTACTCGCTGATCACACCGCTGAGGACGCGGGTGCGGAGGACTCTGCGGGCGGCCGACGCTGGGACCGGAGGCGGTTGTTCCTGGGCTTCGGGCGGTAGTTGGTTTCGGCTGCGGTGGGGGCGGTGCGCGTTGTAGTGCTTCTGGCATTCGGCCGGGACCGGTCGGCAACGCATCGCCTTCCACGAGCAGTGCGCTCCGGCAAAGCCAGGCCGGTCAGAACGGGATCCTCGTAGGCCCGCCCGGTTGCGGAGGGCGTCAGCCGGCTACGACTCGACGACGACGTTCTCCGCCTGAGGGCCCTTCGGCCCCTGGGTGACGTCGTAGGAGACGCGGTCGTCTTCGTGCAGTTCCTTGAATCCGGTGCTCTGGATGGCGGAGAAGTGGACGAACACGTCCGGACCGCCGCCGTCCTGCTGGATGAAGCCGAAGCCCTTGTCCGGGTTGAACCACTTCACCTTGCCAGTCGCCATGCGGCTCTCCTCCAATGGGTTCCGGGTGCGTGGGAACACTTTCGGAAGCGCCCCCGAACAGCACCTGCAACGCACAGTATGCATTCAGTCACACTGTGCGATGTCAAGATCGAGTCGCCGTGTCCCCAGATGGCCTCCGGACAGGACGCTGCACCATGACGACCACGCGGCGGGCGGAGCCCGGAAGGCGCAGAAGGTGCCGCGGTCGGCCACGACTCCCCCAGGGCCGCCGAGTGGCGTGCTTCGAGTCCTCGCGGACCACGGCCCGCCTGCAACCATCAGCGCCTCCACTCCGACGCGCACGCAGCGGCGAGAGACGAGAACGCGGCCGGAGGAGAAACCCGCTGGCGCGTTCTCCTCCGGCCGCACGGAAGGGACATCATCCGTCGATGCCCGTGATGGTTATCGCCTTGCAAGGGTGGGACCGCCCTTACGCGCCCTCGGACGACTCCTCGCCCTCGGCCGCCGGTGCCTCTGCCTCCTCCGTCTCCGGTTCGGCTGGGGGTTGTCCGCCTTCGGACGGGGTCGCTTCGGCTTCCGCGGTCTCGCCGGCCGCGGGGGCTTCCGCCTCCGCCGCCTCGGCCGCCGACTCCTCGCCTTCGGACGGGGTCGCTTCGGCTTCCGCGGTCTCGCCGGCCGCGGGGGCTTCCGCCTCCGCCGCCTCGGCCGCCGACTCCTCGCCTTCGGACGGGGTCACCGCGGGTTCCTGAGGCGCCTGTTCGGTGTCGTTCATGTGTTCACCTCCTTCCTGCGGTGCGCAGTTGGGAGTGCTGGCGTCGGTCGTCTGGAGTCACCGAGATCAGGCAAGATGCGCTTTGTGCTTTCTATGCTTTTGTCCTATTCCTTGAGGATGTGGATGTCAACGGGCCCTGGGGTGAGAGGTCCAGGCTCGAACACGGAGCGGTGGCGGCGTGCCACATGGCTCCCTGTGGGCGTCGGTTGAACTCGGCCGCCGGCGAGACCCCTTGGCTGGTGGGAACAGGTCAGCGTGGCGGGCTCTTGCGCAATGTGGGGGCTCGCTGAATTCCGCAATTGCCGGCACTACGGTGTGGGCGTTCGTCCGCCGCCCTGGCGGCGGCCGTGGCAAGCGGCTCTGATCCACTTCCTGTGGCCCCGCACGGGGAATCTCGCTTGTCCCCCCGTGGAGCCGGTCGGAGGCCGGTGTCTTGCCCTGCGGTGCGCAGGGTCTGCAATGTCGATGTCGTGGGTGATGCGGTAGTCCAGGGCGCGCAGCAGGTCGCTGACGCGGCCGCCGGGGTGGAAGCTGGCAGGCGGGCAGTTCGGCCTCCGGGGCGGCGCCGACGATGCCGGCGGGAAGCATTGGAGTTGCCCCGGTCTGACGGACACCGATGGACTTGCGAGCTATGCACTCGATAGCGGATCTGAACGAGGGGGCGCACCAGGTGTGGTGCGCCCCGGGCGGCCGATGCCCGCGGCCGCACCGTCCCCGTGCGTCGTCCGCTTCGGGTGATCCGGGTGGTCAGTGGTGGACGAGTTCTCTGGGGAGTCGGTTGGTGGTCATGAAGGCGCTGAGAGCAGAGCCCCAGGGCACAGTGCTGGCGAATCCTTCGGCGAGGTGGGTGGCGGAGCGGACGGGTTGCGGTAGGTGGCGGTCTCGGGTGAAGCCGAGCATGCGGGCCATGGTGCGCCAGATGCGGGCGTCGGGGCTGCTGTGGCCGACGGCCGCGTGATGGGCGGCGAGGAGGTGGGCGGCGAGGGGGTCGCCGGCGCCGGCGGCGAAACGCCACCAGTACAGGGCGCTTTCGCGTCGGTCGAGGGTGTAGAGCAGGCAGGCGAAGGTGCGGGCTCCGGTCTGGTCGTAGTCAGCGGCGAAGGCGGCGAGGGAGTCGATGTCGTTGGAGCGCAGCACGGTCTCGCAGAGTCTGCGGACGTGGTCGATGACGGCGGTAGGGGTGGTGGCGGGGTCGGTGGTGAGGATGGGAGTGGGGCGGCGGCGTGGGCCGCGGCGGGTGCGGGGCCGGGAGTCGGTGGGCCGGTTGGATACTGGGGCGCCGGCCGGTGGCGGCACCTGAGCCGGTGCCTGAACTGGTGCGGGCGGTAAGGCTGGGTCGGTGACGGCGCGCATGATCCGGGAGGGCCGGGCTGCTTCCTGGGCGATGCGGGCGGCAAGGCGGCGCAGGAAGTCGTCGGTGTCGTGGTGGTCGTACTGGTCGTGAAGGGCCTGCGCTTCGGCGCGCAGGAGGTCTTCGAGCATCAGGTGTCCCCTTCCCCCGTGTCCGGGAGACCCATCAGATGGTGGAGTTTCTTCAGGCCCAGATGGACGTTGGTTTTCGCCGCGCCGGGCGTGATGGCCAGGCGGGTGGCGATCTCGGTGAAGTCGAGTTCGGTGAGATAGCGCAGGCGGACACAGTTGGCCTGGAGCGGGGCGCGCTGGTCCAGGTCGGCCAGGGCCCGGTCCAGGCGGTCGTGGCCGCGCAGGAGCATCAGGTCGTCGACGGTCGGCATGTCGGCGTAGTTGAGCTCTGCGTGGCTGACTTCGCGGCCGGCGGTGCGGGCGCGGCGTCGGTAGAAGTCGGTGATCGCGTTGTCGAGTATGCGGTGGGCGAGTGCGATCGGGTTGGCGTGGGCGAGGATCCGCGGCCACTTGCGGTACATCACGACGGCGGCGTCCATGAGGGCTTCGTCGGCGTCATGAGGGTCGCGCAGGCGGGAGCCGGCGATGCGCAGGAAGTTGCCCTTGTAGCGGGCGAAGAAGACCTCGAAGTCGCTGGGCAGGTCGACGGGCTCGATCAGTCCGAAGTCCTGCTCGTCGGGGTTGGTCACCGCTCCTCCTGTTCCTGGAGCATGGCGGTGAGCCCCGGGTCGAACGGCAGCCCCATGGGCTGTGCGGCCGGTGCGGCAGGGTGTGCCGGTGCCGTGGGTGCGGAGAGACGCGCGTGATGGCGGTGTTCGTCTCGAGCCAGCGAGGCGGTGCGGACGATGCGCCTGACGGCGGCGTCGAGTCCGGCTGCGGTCATCCGGTAGGCGCCGACCAACGCCAGCGCGTACCAGGCCCAGTGAAGCCCCACAGACCCTCCTTCAACTCAACTCGTCCCCCAGGCTGCACAGTTGCTGTCCGGGGGGAGGGCCGTGGCCCTCAACCCGTTCACCGTCGGGAAGGGCCTTGGGGGTTAACCGTGCGACACATGTTCTCAGCGGAGCGTAACCATCCGGTTGTGACGCAGGGTGTGACCTGCGCATACGAACCGTGCTGTGATCAGAGTCACGTTTACCGATCAAACGTTCGCCACGGTCCGCCACCCCCAGCCACCCCGCGCACCACCACCCGGACCAGCCAACTCCCCTGACCGGACGCGCAGCCACCCGGCCCAGACGCGCCCGCGCACAACCCGCCACCGCACGGAAACCCGCGGACCATCACCTTCGCGAGTGGAACGCCACCGAAGCAGAGAAAGCAGCGTCGGTGGGGGCGTCGTTCGTAGCGGATGACGGAGCAGCAGCGCCTCCCTGGTCCCCCGGACTGCTCGGCCTGATGGTGGGGGAATCCGGCTCGGAATGCAGAAGTGCCGGTACTGGGCTGTTTTGGCTCCGCCGGACGGGGCCGGAACGGTTTGCCTGCGGGTGAGGACGCAGTGTGGTGTGTCGGCCTGGGTGTCCTTATCCGTGCGAACGGAGGTGAGCCGGCCGTGCGGTGAGCCGGTCACGCTCCCCGGCACGTCCCGGGCCGGGGCCGGTCGACGTGGCCCCTCTACCGCGTCTCAGAAGGCCACCAGGCCCTCTGTGCTGCGGACAAAGGCGGTCCAGGGAAGAGGAGTTCGTGGCATCGTGGACTCGTACCGAGATAGCCGACGCGGCGGGGGACGGGTATGAACCGGTTAGCCAGGTGGACGGTGGCGGGAGTGGTGACGGTCGGGTCCTTCGCCGCGGTCACCACGCTCTGCGGGGCTTGGGTGCTGCCGCCGATGATGGAGGACGCCGCGATCCGTTGGGGGCTGGCCTCCGCCGTGGGTGCGGCGCTGGCAGCACTGGCGGCCGCATGGGGTTACGGCTTCGCCACCCGCACCCCGCAGCTCCCGGGGCAGACGCCCGCCGGCAACTCGGCCCATGCCTCGGCCCCGCGCTCGGCCGCCGTCGCCGGCGACAACTCGGGCAGCATCTCGACCGGCGACAGCACCCCGGCGGCGCTCCCCGCTCAGCCCCCGGCCCAGCCGCCCGCCACACCACTGCCCCCCTCCCCGCCCCCGCCGGCGAACACCGCGTCGGCGTCCGGGGAGCGTTCCATCGCCATCGGCGGGAACAACTCCGCAAACCTGTCCACCGGCGACCAGACCGGCCACACCGGCCCGTGAAGCAGACCTTCCGGTCATGGATCTCACGGGGACGCAAGGAGCCACTGCCCGCACCCGCCGGGACCGCCCCGCAGACCGAGGCGTCGGGAGAGCGTGCCGTCGCTGTCGGCCGGGACAACTACGGGCCGGTGCTGACCGGCGACAACGCCCGGGCCGTGACACTTCCGGCCGACGCATGGCAATCCCCCGCACAGGTAGCAGCGCACCCGGGACTGGACGACCTGCCGCTGCGCCCCGGGCTGTTCGTCGGCCGGACCAGCGAACTGCAGCGGCTCGACGCCGCACTGGCGGCCCCGGGCGGGGTGCTCGTGCAGGCGGTGCACGGGCTGGGCGGGGTCGGCAAGAGCACCCTGGCCGCGCACTGGGCCGCCACCCGCTCCCATGGCTGTGCCCCGATCCGATGGATCAACGCCGACAGCCCCACCGGTGTGCAGGAGGGCCTGGCGGCGCTGGCCACCGCGCTGCAACCGGCCCTGGCCGAGGCGCTGACGCTGGAGGCGCTGGCCGACTACGCCGTGCAGTGGCTGGCCACCCACACCGGCTGGCTGCTGATCCTGGACAACGTCAACGACCCCGCCGACATCGCAGGCCTGATCGCCCGCGCCCCCGGCGGCCGGTTCCTGATCACCAGCAGGCTCGCCACCACCTGGCACCATCTCACCACCGTGGTGCGCCTGGACGTCCTGGACCAGGCCGAGGCCGTGGACCTGCTCACCCGCCTCGCCACCAGCACCGCACCGGGACGGGACCTGGACGGCGCCGCCGAACTGGTGGCCGAACTGGGCTACCTGCCGCTGGCCGTCGAACAGGCCGGCGCGTACCTGGCCCAGAACCCGCTCACCACCCCCCGCGCCTACCTGGACCTCCTCGCCCGCTACCCGGCGGCGATGTACGCCCAAGGAGCGGTCGGCACCAGTCCCGACCGCACCATCGCGAGGATCTGGCACGCCACCTTGGACCGGATCACCGCCGACCAGCCCCTGGCCGCTGACCTGTTGCGGACCCTGGCCTGGTACGCCCCCGACCACATCCCCGCCACACTCCTGGACGACTTCGCCACCCCGCCTGCCGCGGACGCCGCGGTCGGCCTCCTCACCGCCTACAGCATGATCAGCCCCGACCCGGCGACCGGCACCCTGTCCCTGCACCGGCTCGTCCAGGCCCTCGCCCGCACCCCCGACCCGGGCGACCCCCACCGCACCCCCGACGCCATCGACCAGGCCCGCGACCGCGCCACCACCCACCTGCACACCGCTCTGCCCGGCACCTGGGACAGCCCCGCGGACTGGCCCCTCTGGCGCACCCTGCTCCCGCACATCGAAGCCCTGGCCGACCATGCACCCGCCGGCACCGACACCCGCACCACCGCAGACCTCCTCAACCGCACCGGGAACTTCCTTAACGACCAGGGGCGACTTACCCGCGCGATCAGCCACCTCCAACGCGCTCTCGCCGGCGCCGTGCGGGTGCTGGGCGAGGACCACCCCTCCACCCTGGCCTCCCGCAACAACCTCGCCTACGCCTACCAGTCGGCGGGGGATCTGGGGCGGGCGATCCCGCTCTTCGAGCAGACCCTCACCGACCGTGTCCGGGTACTGGGCGAGGACCACCCCTCCACCCTGATCTCCCGCAACAACCTCGCCGCCGCCTACCGGCCAGCGGGGCGGTTGGGCGAGGCGATCCCGCTGTACCAGCAGACCCTCACCGACCGTGTCCGGGTGCTGGGCGAGGACCACCCCGACACCCTGGCCTCCCGCAACGGCCTCGCCGCCGCCTACGACTCGGCGGGGCGGTTGGGCGAGGCGATCCCGCTGTACCAGCAGACCCTCACCGACCGTGTCCGGGTACTGGGCGAGGACCACCCCGACACCCTGACCTCCCGCAACAACCTCGCCTACGCCTACCAGTCGGCGGGGGATCTGGGGCGGGCGATCCCGCTGTACCAGCAGACCCTCACCGACCGTGTCCGGGTACTGGGCGAGGACCACCCCTCCACCCTGACCTCCCGCAACAACCTCGCCTACGCCTACGACTCGGCGGGGCGGTTGGGCGAGGCGATCCCGCTGTACCAGCAGACCCTCACCGACCGTGTCCGGGTACTGGGCGAGGACCACCCCGACACCCTGACCTCCCGCAACAACCTCGCCTACGCCTACCAGTCGGCGGGGGATCTGGGGCGGGCGATCCCGCTGTACCAGCAGACCCTCACCGACCGTGTCCGGGTACTGGGCGAGGACCACCCCTCCACCCTGACCTCCCGCAACAACCTCGCCTACGCCTACGACTCGGCGGGGCGGTTGGGCGAGGCGATCCCGCTGTACCAGCAGACCCTCACCGACCGTGTCCGGGTACTGGGCGAGGACCACCCCGACACCCTGGCCTCCCGCAACAACCTCGCCTACGCCTACCAGTCGGCGGGGGATCTGGGGCGGGCGATCCCGCTCTTCGAGCAGACCCTCACCGACCGTGTCCGGGTACTGGGCGAGGACCACCCCTCCACCCTGGTCTCCCGCAACAACCTCGCCGCCGCCTACCGGCCAGCGGGGCGGTTGGGCGAGGCGATCCCGCTGTACCAGCAGACCCTCACCGACCGTGTCCGGGTGCTGGGCGAGGACCACCCCGACACCCTGGTCTCCCGCAACGGCCTCGCCGCCGCCTACGACTCGGCGGGGCGGTTGGGCGAGGCGATCCCGCTGTACCAGCAGACCCTCACCGACCGTGTCCGGGTACTGGGCGAGGACCACCCCGACACCCTGACCTCCCGCAACAACCTCGCCTACGCCTACCAGTCGGCGGGGGATCTGGGGCGGGCGATCCCGCTGTACCAGCAGACCCTCACCGCCACCATCCGGGTGCTGGGCGAGGACCACCCGCTGACGACAACGGTCCGCAGCAATCTCGCCGATGCGCTCGCTCAGCATGCTGCCGACGGTCACGAGCGGAGATGAGCCGGACATGTCATAGGCATGGAACCGGTGCGCAACTCGTAGCGGGTCCGCAGCCAGGCGGCGGTCCGTTCGGGGTCGACGTCGGTCAGCCCGAAGTACTCGCGGACGGCATCCAGCACGTCCTGGAGGTCGACCGCCTCGCGGTCCTGGTGCTGCAAGCGGAGCGGGAACGTGGGCATGCGGCGGGTCAGCGTCCGCCGGGCAGCGCTGATCGCGACATCCGCCGACTCCCGCAGCTGGGAATCCAGATGGGCGGCGACCCGCTCGACGACCCGGCGCGAGCGCCGGGCCCGGAGGAATCCGGGGGTTCACCACTCCTCCACGGGGTGCGGGACGGAGTGCTTGCAGTACATGCAGGCGGCTCTGCCGGGGAGGTCGACGGTCCGGCCGGTGCAGCGCGGGCACTTGCCCAGCTCCAGCACCGGGCCGTGCCCTGGCGGGCGCAGTCCCGGGCAGGTCGCGGCCGGGCCGGCTCGTGGTTTGGTTTCAGCCGTGGTAGCCGATGTAGCCGTTGCCGTCCCGGTCGTGGTCACGCTTGGTGTAGGAGTGCACGTCCGCGCGGCTGCCGGAGGGCTTGTACAGGTAGATGGTGTCCTTGTCGTTGTTCCACAGGAAGTTGCAGTTGTCGCGGTAGACCACGTTCTTGGCGTCGGAGTCGGTGCCGTGGCCGCCGCGCAGCTTGATGTAGTCGCCGGGCTGCAGGTAGTGGTTGGCGGTGAAGGCGAAGCGGTTGCCGGCGGCGTCCTTGACGACGTAGCCCTTGAGGTTGACGGTCGCCGAGGACGAGTAGTTCTTGATCGTCAGGTATTCCTCGTCGGTGTTGCCCGTCGAGCAGCTGTTGGAGTCCCGGCCGGGGGCGTCGTACTGGATGCCGCGGACTTTCAGGGCGGAGCTGTACTCGGCGGCCTGAGCCGACACGGCGGGAACGAGGGCGGCCAGGGTGCCGGCGGTGACGGCTGCGGCCAGGACGGAACGCGTACGCAAGAGGATGCTCCCCCACAGTTGAACGAATAGTGCTGCATGTGAAGGACCGGTAGGGAGCCGTGCTGGTTGCACGGGAAACGGCCTGTCATCCGTTCGGGTGGCTCGGTCCGGACCGTCCGCGGTGCGGTGGAGGGCTCCGATGGTGGTGGTGTCCTGGGGTTTCGCCGATTGCCTGCAGGAGGCGGTCCCGTACTCGACGGGCCGGACGTGGCGTATCTCACCGTGGAGCCGGCGGCGCCAGGACCAGTCGGTCCACTCGGCGGGGGCGAGCCCGGCCGGAAAGAGCGTCTTCCCGGGCCGGCCGGGGTGCGTCGGCTCGGTGTTGGCCAGGTTGGTCCTCGGTGTTGGACGGGCCGGTCGTCGATCCCCTCAGGGCGTCGCCGAGGCCGGTCGACGCGGCGCTCCGCCCTGCCATCGAGTTCGTGGGCACGGGCGAGAGGCTCTTGGGCCGCCGGTTCTGTGCCTGCCGCACGGCCGGTGGCTGTCCGGTGTCTCCCGCAGAGGGCTTGTCGGGTCGGCGGCTGCCCCGTTTGGGGTGACGTTGCCTGCGGCGGTACGGGGTGTCGACACCGATCTCGCCCCACGGCTCGCCGCGAACGCCGGGCTCAGGATGTGCCCTCGGCCTCGGTGGTGTGGTCGGCCCCGGCCGCTTCGTCCCGTGTCATGCCGAGGAAGCGCCGGATGGCTTCGACCGGCATATCGAGTCCCTCGGACGCGGACTGCTCGTCGCCGAAGACCTGCACTGCCTCGGTGACCGCCACGGCCAGTTCGGCCTCTGCCTTGCGGACCTTGGCCTCGGCCTTGTCCACGGTGTCGACCACCGCCAGCTGACGGCGCTGCCTCTCCTGGAGTCTCTGTTTACGGGAGGGGGTCTTGTCGGGGTTCTGCACGGTCATGGCCAAGATCGTAATCAGTCGGGTGCACGCCGATGAAATCGGCACCTCACCCGCATGATCGGGGCGTTCACGGCTCGAAGGCTCGGCACCGGCGGCCCCGTGAAGCCGTTGTTCAAGGCAGGTGCGGTGCCGGGGTGTTGTCCCGTGGACGGCGGGTGCCTGCCGAGGGGGTGTTGTCAGGTTGAGTGGTGGCCTTCTCGGGCGGCATGCTCACGTTTTGCCGGTACGACCATTGCCCCCACACGAGGGGCGCACTCGGGAAACAGGCGACTGCGCCCCCTCCCGGCCGCTATCCACAGGGCATGTTCACCGCTGTGCTGCGCGGCCTGGCCGCCGCCTCCCTCGCCGCCCTGCCCCTGACCGTCGCCCCGCCCGCACACGCCGCCGAGACCCTGCCTCTGGCCGAAGCCGTCGCCGGCCTCCCCGTGAACGCCGAAAACCGCGACGGCTACACCCGCGACGCCTTCAAGCACTGGAACGCCGGCGACGATCCCACCGACGGCTGCAACACGAGGTCAGAGGTCTTGCTCTCCGAGGCCGTCGAGCCGCCCACGGTCGGTGCCCGCTGCCGCCTGGCCGGCGGGACCTGGTGGTCGTACTACGACCAGACCTGGGTCACGTCCGCGTCCGGACTGGACATCGACCACCTGGTCCCGCTCGCGGAGAGCTGGGACAGCGGTGCCTCCGCCTGGACGGCAAAACGCCGCGAGGCGTACGCCAACGACCAGGGTTCACCGGCCAGCCTGGTGGCCGTCACCGCCCGCTCGAACCGGAGCAAGGCCGACCAGGATCCGGCAAAGTGGCTGCCGCCCGCCGCCGAGGTGCACTGCCGGTACGTCGCCGAGTGGGTGGGCACCAAACTCCGCTGGGCCCTCACGGTCGATGAGACCGAGGCCGCGGCCCTGCGCGACGCAGCCACTGACTGTCCCGAGCAGACGGTGACGTACGAACCCGCCGCCTGACATCCATCCCTCCCCGCCGCCTGGGGCGGCGGGGACCCGCCGGTGCGCTCGCCGGCGCCCGCCGTGCCGGAAGTTCACCCGACCGGCTTTCCCACTCCCCCTGCCTCGTGCAGATCGCGGGGCAAGCAGCGGCCCCGGCCAGAGAGCGGCGCTCAAGGCTGCCACCTGCACGGATGCTTTACCGGCACCCGCAGAGTCGGCTCGTCCGGCGCGCTACGCAAAGGCCCGGCCCACCGCGGTATGCGGGCCGGGCTGCCGTGGTGGCTACAGGT